>NZ_LFJT01000014.1:0-123109 GCF_001682645.1 Delftia sp. JD2 | reverse complement strand
TGGCCGGTGCCGCCACCCTGTGCGGCACATGCGCATGGCTGTCCGTGGCGCCACGGGGCAACTGGAAGACGGCCACGGCCTCGACCAGGTCCTGCGCCTGCTTGCGCAGCGAGGCAGCGGCGGCCGCGCTTTCCTCGACCAGGGCCGCGTTCTGCTGCGTGGTCTGGTCCATCTGCGTGACGGCTTCGCCAACCTGGGCCACGCCGGAGCTCTGCTCGGTGCTGGCCGAGCTGATCTCGCCCATGATGTCGGTGACCCGGCCGATGGCGGCCACCACTTCGGTCATGGTCGTGCCTGCGCGGTCCACCAGTTGCGAGCCCTGCTCCACACGCTCCACGCTGGCCGTGATCAGCGCCTTGATTTCCTTGGCGGCCTCGGCGCTGCGCTGGGCCAGCGATCGCACCTCGCCCGCGACCACGGCAAAGCCCCGACCCTGCTCACCTGCGCGGGCCGCCTCCACGGCAGCATTGAGCGCGAGGATGTTGGTCTGGAAAGCAATGGAGTCGATCACGCCGATGATGTCGCCGATGCGCCGGCTGCTGTCGTTGATGCCCTTCATGGTCTCCACGGCCTCGGCCACCACTTCGCCGCCACGGCGCGCAACGCTGGATGCATTGAGCGCCAGCTGATTGGCCTGGCGTGCGTTGTCGGCGTTCTGGCGCACGGTGGAGCCCAGCTCCTCCATGGAGGCTGCCGTCTGCTCCAGGGCGCTGGCCTGCTCTTCCGTGCGGCTGGACAGGTCGGCATTGCCGGAGGCAATCTGCGCGCTGGCCGAGGCCACGCCTTCGGCGTTCTGGCGCACGCTGCGCACGGTCTGCACCAGGCTGGACTGCATGCGCTGCAGCGCGCCCAGCAGCAGGCCGGTTTCGTCATTGCGGTCGATGCGGATGGTCCCGCCCAGGTCGCCGTTGGCCACGCGGTCTGCGGCATCGACCGCATGCGCCAGCGGCGCGCGGATGGAGCGCGTCAGCCACAGGCCGGCCAGCACGGCCAGCAGCACGGCAGCCAGCGCGGCCACGCTGAGGACGACGACCGAGCGCCCGTACACGGCCTCGGCATTGCGGCTTTCCTGCAAGGCGGCATCACTGTTGAGCTTGACCAGCAGATCCAGCGTGTTCGACGAATCGTTGTAGAGCTTCAGCGACTCGCCGCCCAGCACCGCCTGGGCCTTTTCCTTCTCGCCCTGGCGCGACAGCGCCAGCACCTGCTGGCTCAGTTGCTGGTAGCGCTCGCGTTCCTGGACCAGTTGCGCGTAGAGCCTGCGTTCTTCGTCCGATGACAGCAGCGGCTCATAGGCCTTCTTGCGCTCGGCCAGGCGGCGCTGCAGTTGTTCCAGCTGCTTTTCCGAATCGGTCTTGTAGGCGGCATCGCCATTGTTGACATGGCGCACTTCCAGAAGGCGCGTGCGCACGACATCGGTGCCGATCTGGTTGATCACTTCCACGCTGGGCATGGCGTTGCCCGTGATGACTTCCATGCTGGCGCGCATGGCGCGCAACTGCACCAGGGCTGCGGCCACCACGGCCAGCAGCAGCACCACCAGCAGGCCGAAGGTGCCCAGCATGCGCGTTGAGATCTTGAGGTTTTTCACGTTCATCTTTCTTGTCGAAGTCCTGCCATCTTGTTGTGCCTAGCTTTGTGTTGCGCCATGGACAGGCGTCAGCCAGGCCCGGCGCGGACTTCGCAAAAACAGATCTGCCGCAACCGCGCAAGTCGGCTTGTTGGCAGGGATCGGAGAGGGAGAGCCACCGCGGTGGCGCGGTCCGCTGGAAGACTGATTGCCGCCAGGCGTGGCGGCCATGAGAACAAGGTGATCACGGGATACCCCTTCGTTCCTAGGGAGCGGCGCCAGAAGCCGCCATTGTTCACGCTGTAAGAATAGGACTACATCCACTTACATTCTGCCAGTATCCAGGCATTGTTCAGGACAAGTTCAGGTACTGGCAGTAGGCAGAAACCTTCACTGGCAGATTTGTGCCACAGCCTCTCGCTCCCGTCTTGCGCCAGCTCAGCGCCAGACACAAAAGGAAAGCGGCCCCATGCAAAGCATGGGGCCGCCAGAAAAGGAAGCCGAACTGCGCGTGAGGCCTCAGAACGCGGCCCACTCCTCATCGTCGGCGGTGGTCGTCTTGGCGGCCTTGGTGGCCTTGGCCGGGGTGGCCGCAGCGATCTGTTGTGCCGGCCTGGCGGCCATGGGAGCCAGGGCCGGACGCGATGCCAGGGAGGCAACAACCGTTGCGCGCGATGCTGCGGCAGTCGCCACAGTGACAGCTGGCGCATCGGCAGCCGCCGTGCGAAATACCGAGACCGAGGCCACCATGGCCTGTGCCTGCTGCTGCAGCGAATGGGCGGCGGCGGCGCTTTGCTCCACCAGGGCCGCGTTCTGCTGCGTGGCCTGGTCCATTTGCGTGATGGCATCACCCACCTGGGCCACGCCCGCGCTCTGCTCGCTGCTGGCCGCGCTGATCTCGCCCATGATGTCCGTCACACGCCGGATGGCGGTGACGATTTCCGACATCGTCTCGCCCGCCTTGTCCACCAGCTGCGTGCCCTGCTCCACGCGCTGCTCGCTGGCCTGGATCAGCGCCTTGATCTCCTTGGCCGCCTCGGCGCTGCGCTGGGCCAGCGAACGGACCTCGCCCGCCACCACGGCAAAGCCCCGGCCCTGCTCGCCAGCGCGGGCCGCTTCCACGGCCGCGTTCAGCGCAAGAATGTTGGTCTGGAAGGCAATGCCGTCGATCACGCCGATGATGTCGGCGATCTGGCGGCTGCTGTCGTTGATGCCCTTCATGGTGTCCACCACCTGGGCCACGACTTCGCCCCCACGCGCGGCGATGCCCGATGCGGAGGCCGCCATCTGGTTGGCCTGGCGCGCGCTGTCGGCGTTCTGCCGCACGGTGGCGCCCAATTGCTCCATGGAGGCTGCCGTTTCCTCCAGCGCGCTGGCCTGGCTTTCGGTGCGCGCCGACAGATCGGCATTGCCCTGGGCGATCTCACCGGCGGCCAGTGCCACGCCCTGCGCGTTGCCACGCACCTCGCCCACCAGCTCGGCGAGCTTGCGGCGCATGTCTTCCTGTGCGTTGATGAGCTGGCCCATTTCGTCGCGGCGGCGGCTGGTGACCGGCGTCTCCAGATGGCCGGACGCCACGTTGCGCGCCACATGGACGGCCTGGGCGACGGGGCCGGTCACGGCACGCGTGATGGCCCAGCCCACCAGGGCTGCAATGGCCACCACCACGGCCAGCGTGCCCAGCACCCAGATGCGAGCCAGGTCAAAGCCGGCCTGCGCCTGCTGGCGTGCCTGCTCGCCCGCCTCGCGCTGCAGGGTCAGCAGGCGGCCGGCGCTTTCGGCCAGCTTGCCGAACTGCGCCTCGGATTCGCCGGCGAACATCAGCCCCATCTCGTCGGCCATGAAGGCCTGCTCCTCGGTGGTCGAATAGTTGCCGGCACGCGCACGCTCCAGCAGGCGCGCATGCATGGCCAGGAACTGCTGCTTGAAGCCGAGGTAGTCGTCAAAGGCCGCGCGCAGGGCCTGCTGGTCGATCAGCGCACGCAGCGCCGTCTCATGCTCGCCGATGGTCTGCAGCCGGTCCTGCACCTGCTTGGCAAAGCCATCGACCTCGCCCAGGCTGCGCGCCGAGGCGATGCCGGCCTCGTGGCGGCGCAGGCGGTTGTACTCGGAGCGCATGGCGCCCGCATGGAACATGCTGGGCAGGGCCACATCCGACAAATGCAATGCGTTGCGGTGCATCTGCGCCAGTTGCAACCAGGCCACCGCCCCCAGGATGGCCGAGAACAGGACCATGACGAGGAATCCCATGCCCAGCTTCGTGCCCATGCGCCAATCTGCCAACTTCATTTGCTCGCTCCCGGGCTGATGTCCCCATCAGCGCCTGATTGATCTGCCAAAACCTTGATCCACGACAAAACAAAAAACGCACCCGGCGCGTAGGCAACGGGTGCGTTTCAAATTGTATCAACTGCGAAGCGGGCATTTACCTCAGCGCAGTTGAGACTCCCTCAACGGGAGTGAAAAGGATCAGCCCTTGTAGTTGGCGATGCCGTCCACGACTTCCTTCTTGGCCTCGTCCACGCCCTTCCAGCCCAGCACCTTGACCCACTTGCCCTTTTCCAGGTCCTTGTAGTGCTCGAAGAAATGCTGGATCTGCTTGAGGGTGATCTCGTGGATGTCTTCCAGCGTGTTGATCTTGTCGTAGGCGGGCAGCAGCTTTTGCGTGGGCACGGCCAGGACCTTGCCGTCCACGCCGGACTCGTCTTCCATCAACAGGATGCCGATGGGGCGGCAGGCCACGACCACGCCCGGGGGCAGCGGGAAGGGCGTCATCACCAGCACGTCCACCGGATCGCCGTCGCCGGACAGCGTCTGGGGCACATAGCCGTAGTTGGCCGGGTAGTGCATGGCCGTGCCCATGAAGCGGTCCACGAAGACGGCGCCGCTTTCCTTGTCCACTTCGTACTTGATGGGATCGGAGTTGGCCGAGATCTCGATGACCACGTTGAAGGTTTCAGGAGCGTTCTTGCCCGGTGTGACTTTGTCGAAAGACATGATGGATGAGGAGAGTTGAAACAAAAAAGCCCCCGCAGGGGGATAGCAGCGTGATTTTAGGCGCAGGCACACGCCCCCACGGATGGCTCCGCAGGAACGCCTGCCATGCTACGGCGCCAAGCCTGCTCCAAGCTTGCAGCGCCCGGGCCGTTTTCAGGCGTGTGCGCCGCCCGCGCGCCGTTGCACGGGCCCGCTGCGCTGCTCCACCGCATGCTGCACTTCGCGGCGCAGGCCCAGGGCAAAGCCCAGCTCGGCCAGCACGAACAGCGGCCCGATGACCAGGCCCACGATGTCATCCAGGAAAGCCGGCTTGCGGCCCTCGTAGTAATGGCCCACGAACTGGATCACCCAGCCCACGGCGAAGATGCCCAGGCCCCAGCCCAGCCAAGCCCCCATCGGCAGCATGGCGATGGGCTGGGCCAGCGTCAGCATCAGGGCAAGCACCAGGGCCATGGCGATGCCGTAGCGCAGGTCCAGCAGACAGTAGTAGATGCCTGCCGCCAGTGCCGCCAGCAGGGCCAGGCTCAATGGCAGCTCGGGCAGGCCATCGCCCAAGGGGGCAGCCCACTGCAGGCGGGCCAGCAAAATCACCACCGCCCACATGATCAGCGGCACGCCGACGAAGTGCGTGAGGATGTTGCGTGGATCACGGTGATAGTCCGCGTACTGGGACAGTTGGTCGATGAGGGTTTTCATAGGCTGCACCTGCGGTGGATGTTGCGCAACCATGGTGGTGTCATCAAGGATTGGCGTCTGTCATGGATCCGACACAAGCCTCATCGCACACCTCGGGCTTACCCGCACCCGCCCCGGCAGCTCCGGCAGCCCAAGCCGCCCCGCGCGGCGTACGGCGCCGTGCTGCGGCCGGCCCGCCGGGCATGGCCGATCTCTGGGCCACCATCGAGGCGGGCCGCTGGTTCCACGCCCTGCCGCCGGAGCTGGGCGCACAGCTCAAGGCACTGGCCCAGCCCCGCACGCTGGCGGCAGGCGACTGGCTGTTCCGGCGCGGCGACCCGCCCTGCGGCCTGTATGCGGTGGCGCGTGGTGCGCTCAGCATCTCGGGAACGGCTGCCTGCGGCGAGCAGGCCCGCACGGCGCTGCTGACCCTGGTGGAGCCTCCCATGTGGCTGGGGGAAATCGCGCTGTTCGATGGAGCCGAGCGCACCCACGATGCCCAGGCAGCCACGGCCTGCACCGTGCTGCACGTGCCCCAGGCCCCACTGCAGGCATGGCTGGCGGCCCATCCCGAACACTGGCAGGTGCTGGCCTTGCTGCTGACCGACAAGCTGCGCGTGTGCCTGATGGCGCTGGAGGAGCACACGCTGCTGCCTGCGCCGCAGCGCCTGGCGCGGCGTCTGGTGCGCATGGCCGAAGGCTTTGACCAGTGGCAGCCGGACGGCCAGGGCCGCCAGCGCTGGCGCCGCGAGCTGGATGTTTCCCAGGAACAGCTGGCGCGCATGCTGGGCCTGTCGCGCCAGACGACCAACCAGATCCTGCAGGAGCTGCAGCAGGCCGGTTGCCTGCAACTGCGGCGCGGCAAGATGGAGGTGCTGGACCGGCAGGGCCTGCGCGACGCGGGCTGGCCCGAGGACTGAAGCCACTGAAGCCACTGAAGCCACTGAAGCCGCTGGAGCCACCAAGGCGATCGAGGGGACGCAGCAACGCCCGGGACTGGACAAGCGGCGCGGGCACCCCACAATCGGGCTCCATGCAATACCACTACATCGGCAATGCGTCCGTGCCCACGGAGTCGGGACGCACGATCCCCGTGCTGGACCCGTCGGACGGGCAGGCTTTCGACGAGCTGCAGCGCGGCTCGCCCCAGGACATCGACCTGGCCGTGCGTTCGGCGCGCGAGTGCCAGGACAGCGTCTGGAGCAAGCTTTCTGCCGCAGAGCGCGGTCGCCTGCTGATGCGCCTGTCGGGCAGCGTGCTCCAGCATGCCGATGAGCTCACGGCCATTGAGCAGCGCGACTGCGGCAAGCCCACGCGCCAGGCCCGTGCCGACGTGCTGGCGCTGGCGCGCTACTTCGAGTTCTATGCCGGCGCTTGCGACAAGCTGCACGGTGAGACCCTGCCCTACCAGCAGGGCTACAGCGCCCTGACCTGGCGCGAGCCCCACGGCGTGACCGGCCACATCGTGCCCTGGAACTATCCCATGCAGATCCTGGGCCGCAGCGTGGGGGCGGCGCTGGCCGCGGGCAATACATGTGTGGTCAAGCCCTCGGAAGACGCCTGCCTGTCCGTGCTGCGCGTGGCGCGGCTGGCCACCGAGGCAGGCTTTCCAGCCGGCGCCTTCAACGTGGTCACCGGCCTGGGTCACGAGGTGGGCGAGGCCCTGGCGCGCCATCCCGGCGTAGACCACCTGAGCTTCACGGGCAGCCCCGGCGTGGGCACGCTGATCCAGCAGGCCGCTGCCGAGCGCCACTGCCCCGTCACGCTGGAGCTGGGCGGCAAGAGCCCGCAGATCGTGTTTGCAGATGCGGACCTTGATGCCGCCGTGCCCGCCATCGTCAACGCCATCGTGCAGAACGCGGGCCAGACCTGCTCGGCAGGTTCGCGCGTGCTGATCGACTCGCTGATCTACGAGCCGCTGCTCGAACGCCTGGGCCAGGCCTTCGAGGCGCTGCGCGTGGGCCCGGCCGCCATGGACCTGGACCTGGGGCCGCTGATCCGCGCCAGCCAGCAGCAGCGCGTCTGGGATTTCCTGTCCGACGCCCAGGTGGCCGGCATTGCCGTGGTGGCGCAGGGCCAGATCGTCGAGGATGCGCCCGACAACGGCTTTTACCAGGCGCCCACCCTGCTGCGCGACGTGCCGCCCGAGCACCGGCTGGCGCAGGAAGAGATTTTCGGCCCCGTGCTCTGCGCCATGCCCTTCCATGACGAGGACCATGCCGTGCAACTGGCCAACGGCACGGCCTACGGCCTGGTGGCCGGCCTGTGGACGCGCGACGGCGCGCGCCAGCTGCGTCTGGCGCGGCGCCTGCGCTGCGGCCAGGTCTTCGTCAACAACTACGGCGCCGGTGGCGGCGTGGAGCTGCCCTTCGGCGGCGTCAAGTCCAGCGGCCATGGCCGCGAAAAGGGCTTCGAGGCGCTCTACGGCTTTACCACGCTGAAGACCGTCGCCATACGGCATGGCTGATCTTTGCGCATGACGGAAAATCGCGGGATGCCCGGCGCCAGCCGGCAGCCCGCGACAGAAAGAACAGCTTCCCCCATGCCCTTGTCCCCCATTCCCGACCGCACGCCCCAGCATGAACGCGACGTGCGCTACCGCAGCTACGCCCGCGCCGATGGCCTCTGGGATATCGAAGGCGAGCTGCGCGACAGCAAGACCCATGACATCGAACTGAGCGGCGGCCGCCACATGCCCGCCGGCACGGCCATACACCACATGTGGATACGCACCACGGTCGATGCCCGCCTGGCGGTGCAGGCCATCGAGGTCGTCATGGATTCCCACCCGCTGGGCCACTGCCCCGAGGCCACGCGGGCCCTGCAGAAAATGGTGGGCTGCAGCATGGCGCGCGGCTGGCGCAAGGCCATCAACGAGAACCTGGGCGGCGTGGCCAGCTGCACGCATCTGCGCGAGCTGCTGTTCAACATGGCCACGGCCGCCTTCCAGTCCGTGCCCGGCGTCTTTGGCGATGCCGACCCCAGCCAGCCGCCACGCCACCTGGGCCAGTGCCTGGGCTGGGACTTCAATGGCCCTGGCGTGGCCCGCTATTACCCGCAATTCGTGGGCTGGCAGCCCGGCACAGGCGGCGTGACCCCGATCCCGGCGACCACAGCAACCACAGCAACCACCGAAACCCAAGGGGCCTGACCCCCGACCAAGGAGCAAAGCCCGATGCGTGTCCAGGACAAATCCATCATCGTCACAGGCGCCGGCAGCGGCATCGGGGCCGGCATCGCGCAGCGGCTGGCCGCCGAAGGTGCCCGGGTCATCGTCAACGACATCGACCGCGAGGCCGGCACGCGCGTGGCACAGTCCATCACCGCCGAAGGCGGCCGGGCACTTTTCGTGCAGGCGGACATGACCCGCAGCGAACAGGTCAAGGCCCTGGTGGAGGCCACGCTGCAGGCGCATGGCCGGCTCGACGCCTTCGTCAACAACGCGGGCTGGACGCACCGCAACCGCCCCATGCTCGAAGTCAGCGAGGCCGAGTTCGACCGCGTCTACGCCATCAACGTCAAGAGCATCTACCTCTCTGCCGTGCACGGCGTGCCCGCCATGCGCGCCAACCCGGCGCTGGCCGATGGCCGCCCTGGCGGCGGCAGCTTCATCAACATCGCCTCCACGGCCGGCCTGCGCCCTCGGCCGGGGCTGACCTGGTACAACGGCTCCAAGGGTGCCGTCATCATCACCAGCAAGTCCATGGCGGCCGAGCTCGGGCCCGAGAACATCCGCGTCAACTGCATCAACCCCGTGTTCAACCCGGACACCGGCCTGGCCGCCGAGTTTGCCGGCGGCCCCGTGGACGAGGAGCGCCGCGCGCGCTTTCTGGCGACCATTCCGCTGGGCCGCTTCTCCACCGCAGGGGACGTGGCCAATGCCGCGCTGTATCTGGCCAGCGACGAGGCCGCCTTCATCAGCGGCACCTGCATCGAGGTGGACGGAGCGCGCTGCGTCTAGACACAGATCAAGAACTGCAGGCTTGCGCAGTGCCTGGACATAGGCATTCGGGCAAAATCGCAGGCATGGCAGAACGAGTGATCCCCCTGGTCGACGAGCGCGCCCCCACGCGCCCGGCCGCCGTGCCAAGTCTGCTGCAGACGCCCACCGGCGATCTGCAGGACAGGCTTGGCCGGTCGCTGCGCGACCTGCGCATCAGCATCACCGACCGCTGCAACTTCCGCTGCAGCTACTGCATGCCCAAGGAAGTCTTCGACAAGAACTACAGCTACCTGCCGCACGGCTCGCTGCTGAGTTTCGAGGAAATCACGCGCACGGCGCGCCTGTTCGTGCAGCACGGCGTGCAGAAGATCCGGCTGACGGGTGGCGAGCCGCTGCTGCGCAAGAACGTGGAAACGCTGGTGGAGCAGCTCTCCGCCCTGCGCACGCCCGGCGGCCAGCCGCTGGACCTGACGCTGACCACCAACGGCTCCCTGCTGGCCCGCAAGGCCCGCGCGCTCAAGGACGCCGGCCTGAACCGCGTCACCGTGAGCCTGGACGGGCTGGACGACGCGGTGTTCCGCAGCATGAACGACGTGGACTTCCCGGTCTCCGACGTGCTGGCCGGCATCGAGGCGGCCCAGGCCGCAGGCCTGACCAACATCAAGGTCAACATGGTGGTCAAGCGCGGCACCAACGAAGACCAGATCCTGCCCATGGCACGCCACTTCCAGGGCACGGGCGTGACCTTGCGCTTCATCGAATACATGGATGTGGGCGCGACCAACGGCTGGCGCATGGACGAGGTCCTGCCCTCCGACGAGGTCATCGCCCGGCTGCGCGCTGAACTGCCCCTGGTGCCGCTGCAGCCCAGCGCCACCGGCGAGACGGCCGTGCGCTGGGGCTATGCCGACGCGCGCGGCCTGCACGACCCGTCGCTGGGCGAGGTCGGGGTGATTAGCAGCGTCACCCATGCCTTTTGCGGCGACTGCAACCGCGCACGCCTGTCCACCGAAGGCCGGCTGTACCTGTGCCTGTTCGCCTCCGAAGGCTGGGACCTGCGCAGCCTGCTGCGCAGCGGCGCCAGCGATGCAGAGGTCGCCTCCGCGCTGGCCCCCATCTGGCAGCAGCGCAGCGACCGCTACTCCGAGCTGCGCGCCAGCCTGCCGGCCAGCACGGGCACGCAGCGCAGGCGCATCGAGATGAGCTACATCGGCGGCTGATCCGTGCGGCGTGCGCGGGGCGTCGGCGCCCTGCCATCGCCGCCCCGCCCCCTACTCCTTTTCCCGCTGCTCCCTCCCGCCCCACATGCCCCCTTCTTCCCAGCCCGCTGTCCAGCCCGCCCCCCTGCCCCTGAACGACATCACGGGCTGCGTGCTGGCAGGCGGGCGCGGCATGCGCATGGGCGGCATCGACAAGGGGCTGCAGCCCTTTCTGGGCCAGCCGCTGGCGGCCCATGCGCTGGACCGCCTGGCGCCCCAGGTCGGGCATCTGCTGATCAACGCCAATCGCCATGCCGAGGCCTATGCGCAATTGGGCGCGGCCCACGGTGCGCCGGTCTGGCCCGATGCCGAACCCGACTATCCCGGCCCGCTGGCCGGCTTCCTGAGCGGCCTGATGCACTGCCGGACGCCCTGGCTGGTCTGCGTGCCCTGCGATACGCCGCTGTTCCCGCTGGACCTTGTGGAGCGGCTTGTGCAGGCGGCGCTGTCGCAGCAGCCTGCGGCCGACATCGTCGTCGCCCATGGCTGGGAGCACTCGCTTGACGCAGATCAATCCCTGCTGCGGGCCCAGCCCGTGTTCTGCCTGATGCGGTCATCGCTGCGTGATAGTCTGCAATCGTTCATACGCTCGGGCGGCCGCAAGATCGATGCATGGACGGGCCAGCACCGCTGCGCCACGGCCCTCTTCGACCGTGCAGGCGACAGCCCGCTGGCCTTTGCCAACGCCAACACGCAGCAGGAGCTGCAGGCGCTGGCGCGCGCCGCAGCCACCCCGTCGTAGTGCCCCGCGCCGCCGGCCCGCACGCCGCCTTGCCCAACCGGATTCCGTTCTGATGACAGCATCCTTCCAGCCCGCATCCCCCACCACCGCATCCACCCAGGACCTGAGGGTCGATCAGGCCCTGTCACAGCTGGCCAGCCTGCTGCAGCCCCTGGGCCCGGTGGCAGAGGTGGAGACGCTGGCGCTGGCCGATGCGCTGGACCGCGTGCTGGCCGAAGACATCGTCTCCCCCGTCGATGTGCCAGCGCATGACAACGCCGCCATGGATGGCTATGCCTTCGATGGCGGCCAGCTGCAGGCTGCTCACGCCGGTTCGCCCGCTGCACCGCTGGTGCTGCGCGTGGTCGGCCAGGCCCTGGCCGGCAAACCCTGGCACGGCACCGTGCAGGCGGGCGAGTGCATCAAGATCATGACCGGCGCCGTGTTGCCTAGCGGGCTGGACACGGTGATCGCGCATGAACGCACCGTGTCCGCAGGCACTGACCACATCGGCATTCCGGCAGGCAGCGTGCGTGCCGGGGACAACCGGCGCCTGCGCGGCGAGGACCTGAGCCTGGGCCGCGTGGCCCTGGCGGCGGGCCAGCGCCTGCATCCCGCGGCCCTGGGCCTGATTGCAAGCCTGGGCCAGCCCCACGTGCGCGTGCGCAGGCGGCTGCGCGCGGCCTATTTCTCCACGGGCGATGAAATCCTCCACCCCGGCACGGCGCCGCGCGAGGGTGCGGTCTACGACAGCAACCGCTTCAGCCTCATCGGCCTGCTGCAGCGCATGGGCGTGCAGGTGCTGGACCTGGGCGTGGTGGCCGACGAGCCCGAGGCCCTGCAGGAGCGCCTGCGCGAAGCCGCCTCCCTGGCCGACGTGGTGCTGACCAGCGGCGGCATCAGCGCAGGCGAGGCCGACCACACGCGCGCCATGCTGCAGCGCATGGGCTGCGTGCACTTCTGGCGACTGGCCATGCGGCCCGGCCGGCCGCTGGCCGTGGGCCTGCTGCAGCCCGATGCGGGCACGCCGTTTGCCGCAAGCCGCACGCCTGCACGCACCACGGTGCTGATCGGCCTTCCTGGCAATCCCGTGGCCGCCATGGTCAGCTTTCTGGTCTTTGTCCGTCCGGCGCTGTTGCAGCTCATGGGCGCTGCGCAGGCAGTTGCCGAGGCGGCCGCCCTGCCCCAGGCCGTGGCTGCCCATGCGCTGTCCAAGCGGCCGGGCCGCACCGAGTACCAGCGCGGCCTTCTGTCCACAGGCGCCGATGGCCGCTGCCTGGTGCGCACCACTGGGCCGCAGGGTTCGGGCGTGCTGCGCTCCATGGCCGAGGCGGACTGCCTCATCGTGCTCGAACATGAGCGCGGTGCCGTGCAAGCCGGCGAAACCGTGTCCATCCTGCCGCTGCAGGCCTTTCCCTGACAGGAGATTCCCATGCCCTTCCAGTCCAAGCACCTGACCGACGCCCCCGATCGCAGCACCGTCGACACGCTGCCCGGCGCTACCTTGCTGGAGTTCGGCACCGCCTGGTGCGGCCACTGCCAGGGCGCGCAACCGCTGATTGCCCAGGCGCTGGAGGCCGCCCCGCAGGTGGCCCACATCAAGGTGGAAGACGGCCCCGGCCGGGCCCTGGGTCGCAGCTACCGCGTCAAGCTCTGGCCCACCCTGATCTTTTTGCGTGACGGGCAGGAGGTGCAAAGGCTGGTGCGGCCCCAGCAGGCCCGCGAGATCGCGGACGCGCTGGCCCGCATCACCGCCCAGCCCTGACGCTTGCGGCGCGGCCGCTGCCTGTGTATCGCCGACAATGGCCCGCATGCCGCCTCAAAAGAAGCCAACCGAATCCGCGCCCAAGAAGCCCCGCCGCAACAGCGGCCGCCCGCTGGCCGACGATGCCGTGGGACGGGACATCATCCTGCAGACCACGGTCAACCTGCTCAAGACCCGCACGCCGGAGCAGCTGAGCATTCTGGAAATCGCGGCGGCAGCCGGTGTCACGCGTGCCCTGGTGCGCTACTACTTCAGCAGCCTCAAGGGCTTGCTGCAGGAGGTGACGGAGTCACTGATGCGCGAGTTGCAAAACCGCATGGAAGTGGCGCTCAGGACGCAGGGCACGGTGGAAGAGCGCGTCTACCAGCGCCTGCTGCTGCGGCTGGATTTCATGCGCGAGCACCCGCAGTTCGAGCGGCTGGCGCTCTCCGAGATCTACCACTACGAAAGCGAAGAAGAGCCGCCGCCCTCGGGCACGCCGCTGCAGCGCATCACGCGGCGCGGGCTGGAGCTGACCTCGACCATGCTGATGGACGGAGCACAGGCCAGCCACCCGGCACAGGTGGACCCGCGCTTCATCCACCTGGCCATCCTCAGCATTTCGGCCTTCCTGCCCACGGCACGGCCGCTGCTGGCCGAACTGTTCGGTGAGGGACCCGAGGCAGACCAGCAGATCGAGCGCTACCTGCGCTTCATGTCCCACCTGCTGGCCGAGCGCATCAGGCAGGATGCGCCGGCGCAAGACCACCCTCCTTCCCCGGGCCACCACCCGGGATGACTTGCGCCGGCGCCCGCTGCTTCCTCCCTCCTTTCGTTCAGCGCCTGTTCAATCTAGTCCGGCTGTATGCCCAGCTCCTTGACCAGCCGCCCGAAGCGCTCGAAATCGCCGGCATTGGTCTTGCCCAGGCGCTGGGGCGGGCCGCCCACAGGGACGGTTCCCAGCGTGGCCATGCGCGCCACCACGTCGGGCATCCTGAGGATCTCGTTGAGGTGCGTATTCAGCAGCTTGACCACCTCGGCGGGCATGTTCCTGGGGCCGAACAGGCCGTACCAGGCGGTCAGCTCCACGTCCTTGTAGCCCAGCTCGGCCAGCGTGGGCACGTCGGGCGCCAGCGGTGAGCGCTGGGCATCGGCCACGGCCAGCGCCACCAGCTTGCCGCCGGGCAGATAGGGAGCGATGGAGCCCAGCGTGCTGTAGGTGAAGGGCACATGGCCGCCCACCACATCGGTGACGGCCGGGGCCACGCCCTTGTAGGGTATGGCCTCGAAGCGGGCGCCCGTGGCGCGCCGGACCATCTCGCCGAGGAAGTGCATGGGCGAGCCGTTGCCCGGCGTGGCATAGCCCAGCGAGCGGCCTTGGCTGGAGGAGATGGCCTCCTTGAAGCTGCGCACGCCCGCACCGGGCCCGGCGACGAGGAACAGCGAAGTGGAGCCGACCTCGATCACGGGCGTGAAGCCATTGAGCACGTCGTAGCCGTGGCCCGCGCCCAGCTTGAGCACCAGTTGGGCCATGGCAAAGGTATTGGGCGCCAGCAGCAGCGTGTAGCCATCGGCCGGTGCCTTGGCCACGAAACTGCTGCCTATGGTGCCGCTGGCGCCCGCGCGGTTGTCCACGAGCACGGACTGGCCGATGCGGGCCGACAGCTTCTCGCCCAGCAGCCGCGCCAGCGCGTCGGTATCGCCGCCTGCGGGGTAGGCCACGACGATGGTGACCGGCTTGTGGGGGTAGGTCTGGGCCTGCGCCGGACCGGCGAGCAGCGCCAGGGCCATGGCCGCGCCCAGGGCGAGCGTTCTGCGTTTCGCTTTCATGGAGAGGGCTTTCATCGTGGTTTTTTCATTGTCAGCAAAGGTCGTTGCCGGGCTCAAGCCTGGCGTATCGCCACACGGTGCATCCGCCGCGCTGCGGGGTGGTAGTCATTGACCGCGTAGTGCTGCGTGGCCAGGTTGTCCCAGATGGCCACCGAGCCCTTGCGCCAGCGAAAGCGAACCTGCCATTCAGGCACCTTGGCCAGGCCGCTGAGCATGGCGATCAGGGCCGCGCTCTCGTCGCTGGTCACGCCTTCTATGTGCGTGGTGTAGAGCGAGTTCACAAAGGCCACGGGCAGCCCGGTGACCGGGTGCTCCAGGACCACGGGCTGCTCCAGCGGCGGATGCTTGAGGCGGGTGGCGCGATAGGCCTCGCCAGACGGATCTCGGCGCATCAGGCTTTGCCTGAGCGCTGGCGCCTCCCAGTTGTGGGTGGCGCGCAGCTTGCGCAGATAGGCCTGCAGCTCGGGCGCCAGCGAGGCGAAGGCCGTGGTCATGCTGGCCCACATGGTGTCGCCGCCCGTGGGCGGCACGTCCACGGCGTAGAGGCAGGCACCGGCGGGCGGCTTGGTCTGCCAGGTCAGGTCGGCATGCCAGATGTCGGTGCCGGTGCGCGTGCCCTGGCTGATCAGCAGCTCGACATGGGGATCGTCCGGGTGCGAGGGAAAGGTGGAGGACACGGGCTCTACCTTGCCGAACACCTGGGCCACGCGCACCTGCTGCGCAGGGTCCAGCGTCTGGTCGCGGAAGAAGATGACCTGGCGCTCGGCCAGCAGCCGGCGCAGCGCGTCCGCATGGTCATGCACCTGCGCCGGGTCCGAGAGATCGATGCCGTAGATCTCCGATCCTATGCACGGGGTGATGTGTTCGACTTGCATGAAATTCCTTTTCTCGAAAAAAGCGGGGTTGGAGTGGTGATCAGGTGGACGCGATGTCCTGCGGCAGCGGCATGGAGCGGAACCGGCGGCCGGTGGCATGGAACAGGGCCGTGGCCACGGCAGGCGCCGTGGGGCCCAGGGCCACTTCGCCGCAGCCCTGGGGCGGCCGGTCGCTTTCGACCAGGACCACCTCCACGCGGGGCATTTCGGACAGTTGCAGCAGCGGGTAGTCGTGGAAATTGCTTTGCTGCACCACGCCCTTGTCAAAGCCCAGCCGGCTCTTGAAGGTGTTGGTCAGCGCAAAGCCGATGCCGCCTTCGACATTGGCCTTGACCAGTCCCGGGTTGACCACGCGGCCCGCGTCGATGGCGCAGATGGCGCGCTCCAGCCGCACGCGGCCTTCCACAACACGCAATTCCATGACCAGCGCGACGAAGGTCTGGAAGCTCTCGCCCCGCCCCGTGTAGACGTTGAAGGTCATGGCGCGGTGCAGGCCTGCCGGCGCGGGCTGCTCCCAGCGCGCGGCCTTGGCCGCCGCATCCAGCACGCCCAGCGCCAGCGGCTGGCCGGCCAGCAGGCGGCGCCGGTACTGGTAGTCGTCCACGCCTGCCGCATGGGCGAGTTCGCTGATGAAGCTCTCCAGGAAGAACACGCTGGACGTGGTGCCCACGCTGCGCAGATAGCTCAGCGGTATGGGCTGCTGCACGTCCACGGCATCCACCAGCAGGTTGGGCACGCCGTAGATCAGGTCGTAGATGGACTCGACCATGGTCTCGTCCCAGCCGCCGGCATCGGCCATCTTCTTGGGGTTGATGGCGCCGTACAGCGATTGGCCCGAGATGCGCGCATGCAGCGCGGCCGGCAGGCCGTCGGCGCCCAGCACGGCACTCAGCCGCCCCGAGGCACCGGGCCGGTAGTAGGAATGCCGTATGTCGTCCTCGCGCGAGCGGATGACCTTGACGGGCCGGCCCACGGCCTTGGATGCCGCTGCCGCATGCAAGGCGAAGTCGGGCATGTACTTGCGCCCGAAGCTGCCTCCGAGGAAGGTGGTGTGCACGATGACCTTGTCCGCAGGCACGCCGCAGGCCTTGCCCAGTTCGCCACGCAGGAAGTCCTGGCCCTGGTAGGGCCCCCAGGTCTCGACCTCACCGTCGCGCACATGGACAGTGGCGGCCAACGGCTCCATGGTGGCGTGCGTGATGTAGGGCGAGTGGTAGTCGGCCGTGATCGGCTTGCCCGCCGCCAGCATTTCGCGCGGCTTGCCCAGGCTGCGGGCAACGACGGCCTTGTCGCTGGCCAGGCCTGCGACGAACTGCGCATGGATGCGCTCGCTGTCCACGCCGGCCGCCGCGCCGGCGTCGAATTCGATGTCCAGCGCGTCGGCGGCCTGCTTGGCGATCCAGTACGAATCGGCCACCACGACCACGGTGCTGGGCTCGGGGTCGGGCCACTGCGTGGTGCGCACGATGGCATGCACGCCGGGGCGCGCGCGCACCTCTGCCTCGTTGCGGATGCGCACGATGCGCCCCGTCACGCTGGGCGCCATGCGCACGGCGCCGATCAGCATGCCGGGCACCTCGACATCGATGCCGAAAACCGCGCTGCCATCGACCTTGGCCGGGGTGTCCACCCGGCGCAGGTTGCGGCCGATCAGGCCCTGCTCGGAAGCCGACTTCATGCGCGGGCGCGCGGCGATGGACAGCCTGGAGGCATCGGCCACGATCTCGCCGTAGCCCACGCTGCGGCCCGTCGCGGAGTGCAGCACGCGGCCGGCGCGCGTGCTGCACTGGGATGCCCGCACGCCCAGCCGGGCCGCGCCGGCACGCAGCAGCACATCACGGGCCTGGGCACCGGCCAGGCGCATGCGCTCGTAGAAATAGTTCATCGACATCGACGCGCCCACGAACTGCTGGAACGGCATCTCGCCCGCATCGTTGCGATAGGCGTCGCGCCCCGTGACGAAGCGCACGGTCACGCTGGCCCAGTCGGCATCGAGCTCGTCGGCCAGCACCTGGGGCAGGCCCGTGTAGATGCCCTGGCCCACCTCGCACTGCGACACGCCGATCACCACCTGCCCCGAAGGCTCGATCCAGACCCAGTCGCCGATGGAGGAGGCCGTTGCTGCCGCTGCACCGGCCTCCGCTGGCGCGGCCTGCGCCAGCGGAATCAGCAGGCTGCCGGCAGCAGGCGCCACCAGCAGCGCAGCAGCGCTCTGGAGCAGATGCCTGCGCCGCAGCGAGATGGCAGAGCCGGCCGTGCGGCCCCGTTCATTGCTTGGACGCTGCGGCATGGATGGCCTCCCGGATGCGGTGGTAGGTGGCGCAGCGGCACAGATTGGTCATGGCCTCGTCGATCTGCGCATCGGTAGGCTGTGGATGGGTCTTGAGCAGCGCGGCAGCGGCCATGACCATGCCGGACTGGCAGTAGCCGCACTGCGGCACGTCCTTGTCCATCCAGGCCTTCTGGATAGGGTGGGAACGGTTGCTGGACAGCCCTTCGATGGTCGTGACCGCCTTGCCGCCCACCGTCGAGACGGGCAGCACGCAGGAGCGCACCGGCTCGCCATCGACATGGACCGTGCAGGCCCCGCACATGCTGATGCCGCAGCCGAACTTGGTGCCGGGCAGCTTGAAGTGATCGCGCAGCACCCACAGCAACGGGGTCTGCCCGTCGCCGTCAAAGGCCACGCTTCGGGAATTGAGGGTGAATTTCATCGTGGGGTCTCCAATGCGCCCGCATCGACCGGGCTGCATGTCTCATGCCTCTCAGAACGAGTGGTGTATGCCTGCCGCAATCACGGTCTGCGTGCGCCCGCTGGCAACGCCCACGGAGTTCATCGCCGCCACGCCATCCGAGGCGCGCTGGTGCGTGACCGAGGCATGCAGCTGCGTGCGTTTGGAGAAGGCGTAGCGCGCGCCCAGGTGGACCTGGTTCCACTTCGTCTGCTCGAAACGGCTGAAGGAGTAGCCCGTGTTGATGGTCACGGACTGGCTGGTCTGCCAGGCCAGGCCCAGGTCGAGCGCGCTCATGTTGCTGGAGGCTGCGCCGTACTTGAGCGTGGAGCGCGTCAGCAGCGCGTTGAGCCGGACCGGAAGCGCATCGAGCTGGTAACCGCCGCCGATGCCCAGCACCTGGAAGGTGTCGAGCACCAGCGGCCGGCCCGCCACCAGGTCCTGGCCCAGCGCGTTCGCCAGGCCCGTGCGCCCGGCGATATCGAAGGCACGCCCACGCGCATCGGTGTAGGCCACGGCCAGATTGAGCTTGGCACTGGAATAGCTGCCCATGACGCTGTAGGTACGGTTGGCCTGCGAGCGGCCCGGCACCTCGCCAAAGCCGTACTGCGCGCCGAACTGCATGCCGCCCATCCTGGGCGTCAGGTAGACCACGGAGTTGTCCACGGGGAACTGGCTGGACAGGCCGTCCAGATTGCCCGGGTGGTACAGATAGAAGTTGTAGAGCTGATAGCCGTTGCCCCACTGGCTCAGCGTACCGGCCGTGAAATCGACCTGGCGACCCAGCCGCACCGAGCCCATCGACGCGCTGTCCAGACCCACCCAGGAAGCCCGGTTGAAGTAGCTGGTCGGCGAGATCGGCGAGCCGATGTCCGTGAGGAATCCGTTCTCCAGCTGGAACGAGGCCTTCATGCCGCCCCCCAGATCCTCCGACCCGCGCAGGCCCCAGAGGTCAGGCTGGGAAATGGCCGAATCCATGCGCGTCAGCCGGCTCCCGCGCACATCGCTGATCCAGGGCATGGTCAGGTCCATGCTGCCGTACAGCGTCACCGAACTCTGGGCCAGCGCCGCTCCCGCGCCGCCCAGCATCGCCAATGCGGCAATTGCTTTGTATTTCATCGCAAGGCTCTTTCATCGTGAGATGGTTTAAAAATTCCACAAGTGGCAATTTTGAACACCACGCCACGGAAGATGCCTGGCAAGGCGCGAACTAATTTCCACTTATGGAAATATTAGCTGCGCGGGCCGAATTCTGGTTCTGGGGTTTTCATCTACCGCGTTGTAGGTAGGTCTCGGGAGGTGGAAGCAAGGGACGGGCATTGCACCCGCCCCCGCACCAGGCGCTCAGCGCCCCAGTGCCTGGTCCACACCCTTGTTGGCCAGGGCGTCTGCCCGCTCGTTGCCAGGGTCGCCTGCGTGGCCCTTGACCCAGCGCCAGTCGATGCGGTGGCCGCCGCCCTGGACCAGGGCGTCCAGCCGCTGCCACAGCTCGACGTTCTTGACCGGCTCCTTGGAGGCCGTCTTCCAGCCCTTGGCCTTCCAGCCATGGATCCATTCGGTGATGCCCTTGAGCACGTACTGGCTGTCGATGTAGAGCACCACATCGCAGGGCCGCCTGAGCGCGGACAGCGCCTCGATCACGGCCATCATCTCCATGCGGTTGTTGGTCGTGTTCAGCTCGCCGCCGAACAGCTCTTTCCTGGCGCTGCCGGACTCCAGCACTACGCCCCAGCCACCGGGACCCGGATTGCCCTTGCAGGCACCGTCCGTGTAGATAACAACTTGATTCAAAAAATTTCCTTGGGTTGAATGGCCCGGCCTTCAGGCCGGTTGGAATGCGGATCGCTGCCCTGCACCGCCTGCGCCGGCATGCGGTGGGCCACAGGCACGGAGGCGCCCGACACGGCTGCGCGGCCACGCCAGGCAGGCTCCAGCATGCGTGCGCCCGGCACGCGCTTGACGGCCACCACGCAGTACACGCCGCCCAGCATGGGCCAGCCCAGCCGCCCCACGCGGTCCATGAACTGCCAACGGCGCAGCCAGCGATCCGTCTGCACGGCAGGACGATAGCAGCCGAACTGCACGGCCTCGATCTCGAAGGCCAGCAATCGCAGCCAGTCGCGCAGCCGCCAGTAGCCCACGCCCCAGCCCACATCGGGCAGATACACGCCGCGCTCGGCACGGCGCTGCACGCCCAGCAGACTGGCGGGGTTGAGCCCGCACACGACGATACGGCCCTCAGGCATCAGCACCCTGGCCGCCTCGCGCAACACGGCATGCGGGTCCGGCGAGGTCTCCAGCGTATGGGGCATGACGACGAGGTCGAGGCTGGCCTCGGAAAACGGCAGCGCGGCCGGATCGGCCAGCAGCGCCACGGGCACCTCCAGCGGCGGCACTGCCTCGGCTGGCACCGCATCCTGCATGGAATCCAGTGCCAGCCAGCGATGCGGCATGCGATTGGCGCGCAGGCCCTGGAGCATGGGCATGCCCAACTGCAGGCTGTGATAGCCGAAAATATCGGCCACCGCCTCGTCGCAGCGCTGCTGCTCCCATTCCAGCAGGTAGTGGCCGAGGGCAGATTGCGTCCAGTGATGCGTCCCTATAATTTTGCTGCTCATGAACCTGTTGCCCATCCCCGCTTTTTCCGACAACTACATCTGGCTGCTGTACGACGCAGGGCAGGCCCTGGTCGTCGATCCCGGCGATGCAGCGCCCGTGCTGGCCAGCCTGCGCCAGCTGGACTTGCAGTTGCAGGGCATTTTAGTCACCCACCACCATGCCGATCATGTCGGCGGCGTGGCGCAGCTGCGCCAGGCCACGGGCGCCCAGGTCTGGGGCCCCGCCTACGAGCAGTTGCCCGAACCCGTGCAGCGTGTGCAGGGTGGCGATACCGTGCAGGCCCTGGGCGGCCCCTGGCAGGTCATTGACGTGCCCGGCCACACCAGCGGCCACATCGCCTTCTACAGCACGGCGGCGCAGGCGCAGCCCGTGCTGTTCTGCGGCGATACGCTGTTTTCAGGGGGGTGCGGGCGCCTGTTCGAAGGCACGCCGCAGCAGATGCAGCAATCGCTGGACGATCTGGCCGCGCTGCCGGACAACACCCTGGTCTGCTGCGCACATGAGTACACAATGTCCAACCTGCGCTTTGCGCAGGCCGTGGAACCAAAAAACCAGGCCCTGGCTCACTACCAGAGGCATTGTCAGGCGTTGCGCGAGGCCGGCCGGCCCACGCTGCCTTCCCTGATGGAGACCGAGCGCTCCATCAATCCCTTTCTTAGAACGCGCGAATCCGCAGTGGCCGCCGCCGCCGCAGGCTTCGACGCACAGGTGAGACAGCAGGACCCCGCCAGCGTGCTGGCCGGCCTGCGCCAATGGAAAAACGTCTTCTGATGAAACTGCTACACACCCTGCTGCTGGGCAGCCTGCTGGCTCTTGCGGGCTGCGCCACCACCAGCAGCCCGGACCTGGCCAGCACGGCCCCCGCCCCCAGCACCGCACCGCACTCCCCGATGTACCCCAACGGACCGCTGAGCCCGCTGGGCACAGGCAGCGCCGGCAACGGCGGCGTGGCCTCGCTGGAGACCACGGGCGATCTGTGGGTACGCATTCGCCAGGGCTTCGCCATGCCCGACCTGGACCAGGATCTGGTCAAGGACCGCGAGCAGTGGTATGCCAGCCGGCCCGACTACATACAGCGCATGACCGAGCGCTCCAGCAAGTACCTGTTCCACATCGTCGAGGAACTGGAGCGGCGCAACATGCCCACCGAGCTGGCGCTGCTGCCCTACATCGAGAGCGCCTTCAACCCGCAGGCCGTCTCCACCGCCAAGGCGGCCGGCATGTGGCAGTTCATGCCGGCCACCGGCACCTATTTCGACCTCAAGCAAAACGCCTTCCGCGACGACCGCCGCGACGTGCTGGCCTCCACGCGCGCCGCGCTGGACTACCTGCAAAAGCTCTACGACATGTTCGGCGACTGGCACCTGGCCCTGGCCGCCTACAACTGGGGCGAAGGCAGCGTGGGCCGCGCCATCAAGCGCAACGAGAAGCTGGGCCTGCCCACGGGCTACACCGACCTGCAGATGCCGGCCGAGACCCGCATGTACGTGCCCAAGCTGCAGGCCGTCAAGAACATCGTGGCCAACCCCGATGCATTCAACACCGAGCTGCCGCTGATCGAGAACCACCCCTACTTCCAGACCGTCACCATCACCCGTGACATCGACGTGGAACTCGTGGCCAAGCTGGCCGACGTGTCGACCGATGACTTCAAGGCGCTCAATCCCAGCTTCCGCAAGCCGGTGATCTTTGCGGCCGGCACGCCGGAAATCCTGCTGCCCTGGGACAACGCCAAGGTGTTCCGCCGCAACATGCAGGCCTTCGACGAAGGCCAGTACGCGAGCTGGACCGTGTGGACCGTGCCTTCCACCATCAGCGTGGCCGAGGCGGCCCAGCGCGTGGGCCTGGGCGAGTCCGACCTGCGCGCCCTCAACAACATCCCCCCGCGCATGCTGATCAAGGCCGGCTCCGCGCTCATGGTGCCGCGCGGCGCCAACGTGCGTGCCGACGTGGCCGGCCACGTGGCCGACAACGGCCAGATCAGCTTTGCCCCCGAGATCGTCACGCGCCGCACCACCATCAAGGCACGCAAGCGCGACACGCTGATCAGCGTGGCCAACCGCTACGGCGTCAGCGCATCCAATCTGGCGGACTGGAATGACCTGAAGTCCTCCGCCACCCTGCATGCCGGCCAATCGCTGGTGGCCTACCTGCCGGTGCGCGCCAGCAGCGGCGGCAATGCCCGGGCGGCCAAGTCCACCGGAACCGCGCGCAAGGTGGCCGTGCAGCCGCAAAGCCGCAACGCCAAGGTGTCGGTCACCACGGCGCCGCGTGGCGGCAAGCCATCCAAGGTGAAAAAGCGCTGAAGGCGCCAACACTGCACTCCTCCAAAGAGCCCGCTTTCGCGGGCTCTTTTGCGTGCGGCCCGGGGGCTCAGGTGTGGAAACGCTGGCGGGACTGCCGCACGAATTCGTTGGTGAACGAGCGCTCCAGGTCGATACCGCTGCGCGCCAGCGCAGGGTTGAGCCGGACCAGGGCGCGCAGGGCCGTGGCAGGCCCGTCATCGGGCATCAGGCCATCAGGCGAGATCGTGGTGCGCATGTGCTCGAAGGCCGACAGATAGGCGCGCCGCGAGCCCAGCAGATAGGGTGCAGGCACGGCCCTGAGCACATCCATGGGCGCGGCGGTCTGCAGCCACTTGAGCGATCGGACCATGGCATTGCTCAGCGCCTGGGCCTTGGCAGGGTTCTTGCGCAAAAAGGCCTGGGTCGCGTACAGCGTGCCCGAGGGCATGGAGCCGCCGTACAGCTGCGCGCTGCTGCGCAGATCACGCAGGTCTCTGACGATGCGCACGGCTCCCTTGTCCTCCAGCACGCTCATCAGCGGGTCCGCATGGCAAAGCGCATGCACGCGCCCGGTGCGCAGCGCCTCCATGGCGTCAGGCCCCGAGCCCACACCCACCAGTTGCACCAGATCGGCCTCCAGACCATCGCCCAGCAGCATCAGTTGCACGGCCCGGGCCGTGGATGCGCCCAGCGAGGACACGCCCACGCGCCGCCCGCGCAGGTCGGCCAGCGTCTGGTAGCGCGGCATCCAGCGCGAGGACACGCCCAGCGCAATCTGCGGCGCACGCCCCTGCACGACAAAGGCACGCAGCACACTGCCGCGCTGCTGCGCGACAAGCGTGTGTTCATAGGCACCCGCGCACACATCGGCGGCGCCCGATTCCAGCGCCTGCAGCGACTGAGACCCGCCCGGATAGTCATCGATGCGCACGGTCAGGCCCTCGGCCTCGAAGTACCCCAGTTGCTGGGCAATCACCAGTGGCAGGTAATACAGCAGGCCCTGACCGCCCACGGAAATCGTCACCAGCTCGGCCGAACCGAGGGAAGGAAACGACCAAAGGGAACCCAGCCCCATGAGGCTCAACAAGGTTCGGCGATCAAGCACGTGGGAAGACATGGTGGTTATTTTGCTGCAGTGCAACACGATCATGCCCAGAGCCCGCATGCACAGCATCGGTGCTTGCCCGTATGTGAAACACCGTAGGCTTCAGGGCCAGCACGGCGCGCGGTGAACACGCGCCCGGCCCTCACCCAGGTCTCACCCAGGCCTCAGCGGTAGCCTGCGAAAAACAGCAGCAGATTCACCACCAGCGCCAGCGCCCAGGCCAGACTGCGCAGCGTGGCGCGGTCCGTCACATAGAGGGCGATGTAGGCAATACGCAACACAACAAAGGCCACGGCCAGGCCATCGACACGCGCGGACGGTGCACCCAATTGCCAGGCAACCAGCAAGGCGCCAATGAAGAAAGGCAGGCACTCGAAGCTATTGGCCTGCGCCGCGTTGGCCCGTGCCTGGTAGCCCGTCTGCTGCGCCAGCCAGGCCCGGGGTTCGTGGTTGTCGAAACCGCGCTGCCCCGGCCGGTGCTTCATGCCGGGCGCCTTGGCGATGTAGGCGCAGGCCAGCGGCAGCAGGGCCGCCACCAGCAGGCACCAATGCGCTATGGAGAAGCCGCCAGGCGGCAGGATGACAGAGGTCGGCATACAGGCTCCTGATGAAAAGACAAGAAACGCCAGCCGCCTCGGCCACTACCGGCGGTCCACCAGCGCATGGGCGATCGTACCCAGGTCCACGTACTCAAGTTCGCTGCCTATGGGCACGCCGCGCGCCAGCCGCGTCACATGGATGCCGCGCGCCTTCAGGGCCTCGCTGATCGCATGGGCCGTGGCCTCGCCTTCCGCCGTGAAGCTGGTGGCCAGGATCACCTCCTGCACCTTGCCGTCCCCGGCACGCTCCAGCAGGGATGACAGGTTCAGATCGCGCGGACCTATGCCGTCGAGTGGCGACAGCCGCCCCATCAGCACGTAGTAATAGCCCTGGTAGGCACCCGTGCGCTCCATGGCCGCCATATCGGCGGGCGCCTCCACCACGCACAGCCGGGCCGCGTCACGCCCTTCATCCTGGCAGATGGAGCAGATGCGGCCTTCGGTGAAGGTATGGCAGCGCTCGCAGTGGGTGACCGACTCCACGGCCGTGGTCAGGGCACGGGCCAGCTGCCGCGCGCCGTCCTGGTCGCGCTGCAGCAGGTGGAAGGCCATGCGCTGCGCCGACTTGATGCCCACACCCGGGAGCCTGCGCAAGGCCTCGATCAGGCCATCGAGCGATTGCACGTCCGACATGGCAGCTTCCTTTCAATGGAGAAGGTTCTCAGAAAAAAAGCGATCTGCAGGGGCAGATCGCTCGATGGCCACTCCACACGAGTGGGCAGCTGGAGAAGCCGGCATGGCCTCTCCAGGCTGTTCGGCACAACCGCTGGGGCCTGCCTCAGAACGGGAACTTCATGCCGCCCGGCAGGCCGGGCATGCCGGCCGTGAGCTTGCCCATCTTCTCGTTGGAAGTCTCTTCGGCCTTGCGCACGGCGGCGTTGAAGGCGGCAGCCACCAGGTCTTCCAGCATGTCCTTGTCTTCGGCCAGCAGGCTGGGGTCGATGGTGATGCGCTTGACGTCGTGCTTGCAGGTCATGACCACCTTCACGAGGCCCGCGCCCGATTCACCTTCCACCTCGATGTTGCCCAGTTCATCCTGGGCCTTCTTGAGGTTGTCCTGCATGGCCTGGGCTTGCTTCATCAGGCCGGCCAGTTGTCCTTTGTTGAACATGTGAGTTCCTTCTTCTGTAGGGTAAAAACGAAACGCTCTAGAGCGTGTCAGGGCTGAATGGATACGGGCTTGATACTGCCGGGCACGATTTTCGCGCCATGGCTGCGGATCAGGGTCTGCACCAGAGAATGATTCATCACGATGTCTTCTGCAATGCGCTGGCGCTCATGGCTGGCCACCGCATTGCGCCGCGCGGGGCTGTCCACCACGGCGCCCTGCTCCACATGCAGTTGCCGCGCCAGGCCAGCGGCCTCCAGCGCCGCACGCAGGCGCTCGCGCGTGGCGGGCTGGGCCAGCGAGCTGCTTTCCACGCGCAGCGTCCATGCATCGCCATCGCGCGCCACCAGTTGCGACTGCAGCGCCAGTTGCCGTGCCAGCGCCGTGACGGCCTCGGCCTGCACCAGTTGCTGGACGGCAGCGTGCCAAACATCGCCATCGGGCGTGCGCTCCACGGTCGGCGCGGGTGGCGCACCGGGGGACTGGCGGCCACGTTCGGGAGCGAAGTCCTGCGCATCGATCTGAGTGTCGATCTGCGGTTCGGCCTGCCGTGCCACGGCAGCGGCAGGCGGCTCCAGGGCCAGATCTCCGTCATCGCTCCAGCGGCCTTCGTCGGCCCAGCCTTCATCGGGCATCCCGGCCCAGGCACCCTCGTCGGGCGCATCGGTATCCTGCGCCTGCGGCGCCTCATCGGCAGAAGAGTCTTCGTCTTCCTGCACATCGTCCACGGGCTCATCCAGGGGCTCCTGGGCGACACCGGCGGCCGGCTTCACCTCTGGAGCAGCGGAAGGCCTGGCCTCCTGGACAGGCGCAAGCACGGGTTCCGGCCTGGCAACTGCGGCCACGGCCACGGGCGCCTGAACAGGCGCTGGAGCCGCAACGGCTTGCACCACGGGAGTGACCACGGCGGGCGCAGCGGTCACGGGAGATGCGACAGGCGCGACAGGAGCAGGAGGCGCGACCGGGACGGGCATGGCCGCCTTGGCTAGGACAACAGGAGCCTCGGGCACAGCGGGAGCCTCAGGCACAGCGGGCTGTGCGGGCCGCGCCTGCGCCACGGGCGCGGGAGATTCAGGCTTCGCCGTGGAGGGGGTCAGCGCTGGAGTTTTTTTTTCAGCCGCGCCCGGGGCGGGCTCTGCAGATTGCGGCTTGAACGCCAGCAGCCGCAGCAGCGCCATGGTCAGCGCCGCGTACTCGTCGGGTGCCAGGCCCAGTTCGGCCCGGCCATGCAGGCAGATGCTGTAGAGCAGCTGGGTTTCGTCGCGCGGCATCAGCACCGCAAGGCGGGCGATCTCTGCGGCTTCTGGATCGCTGGCGTCAGCGGCCATCTGCGGCACGGCCTGTGCCACGGCCATGCGCTGCAGCACGGCGCACATTTCCTCCAGCGTGGAGGCGGCGGACAGGCCATTGCGGCGCAGCGCGTCGGAGGTTTCCACCACCACCTGGCCGTCGGCCTGGGCGAGTGCCTCGATCAGGCGGAACACATGGCTGCGGTCCACGCTGCCCAGCATCTGGCGCACCGTGGCCTCCTGCAGCTGTCCGCTGCCAAAGGCAATCGCCTGGTCGGTCAGCGACAGCGCATCGCGCATGGAGCCACGCGCGGCGCGCGACAGCAGGCGCAGGGCCTGGGGCTCGGAGGCCACGCCTTCCTGCCCCAGCACCTGGCCCAAATGCTCCAGCACGGTCTCGGGCGCCATGGGCCGCAGGTTGAACTGCAGGCAGCGGCTGAGCACGGTCACGGGCACCTTCTGCGGATCGGTGGTGGCCAGCACGAACTTCAGGTATTCGGGCGGCTCCTCCAGCGTCTTGAGCATGGCGTTGAAGGCCGTGTTCGTGAGCATGTGCACTTCGTCGATCATGAAGACCTTGAAGCGTCCCTGCACCGGCTTGTAGACAGCCTGCTCCAGCAGGCTCTGCACCTCGTCCACGCCACGGTTGGAGGCAGCGTCCAGCTCCGTGTAGTCGGGAAAGCGCCCGCTGTCGATTTCGGTACAGGCCGCACAGACGCCGCAGGGCGTTGCCGTGATGCCGCCCTGGCCATCGGCGCCCTGGCAGTTGAGCGACTTGGCCAGAATGCGCGAGACCGTGGTCTTGCCCACGCCGCGCGTGCCGGTGAACAGATAGGCATGGTGCAGGCGCTGCTGCGTCAGGGCATTGGTGAGCGCCTGAACGACATGCTCCTGCCCCACCATTTCAGAGAAATTGCGGGGGCGGTATTTGCGGGCCAGCACAAGATAAGACATCCCGCGATTCTACGGGGCTGGGCGCCCTTGCCCGAGGCCACCCGGGTTTGGCCGGCCATGTCGTCCGGGCGGCCCGGTGTTTGCCCCTATAATCGAGAGTGACGGGCCTCCTCGCATGGGGAAGCGGCCAACCGGGTCAGGTGGGGAACCAAGCAGCCCTAACCGTGAAACCAGTGCCGAGGGCAAGGCTCGTCACCTTCATTGAACAGCAGGCCCTGCGGGCGCCTGCCCCGTCCAGGCCCGCTGCGGCACCCTCTTCTCCTTAACGCTCTGCGCCATCCGCCTTGAGATAGCGCGCAACGCCTTGCGCCGCCTGCAGGCCGCTGGCCATGCACGCCGTCAGCAGGTAGCCGCCCGTGGGAGCCTCCCAGTCCAGCATCTCGCCGGCGCAGAAAACGCCAGAAGCGGCTGCGCACATGCCGTTGGCGTCCAGAGCTTCCAGCCGCACGCCACCTGCCGTGCTGATGGCCTCGTCAATGGGTCGGGCCGCCACCACGGTGATGGGCAGGGCCTTGATGGCATGGGCCAGCCGCACAGGGTCGGCCACACCTTCCTTGCCCAGCACCTCATGCAGCACGGCGGCCTTGATGCCGTCCAGGCCCAGGCGCCCCTTCAGATGGCTGGCCAGACTGCGCGAGCCGCGTGGATGGCGCACTTCCACCAGCACGCGCTCGGGCGTCAACTGGGGTAGCAGGTCGAGATGGACGGTGGCCTGCCCATCGCGCGCAATGGCTTCGCGCAACGCCGCAGAGACGGCATAGATCAGGCTGCCTTCCACGCCCGCGGTCGTGGCAACGAATTCGCCCTTGCGCGAGAAAACGTGGCCCTTGCCATCATCAAAGGACAGCGCCACCGACTTGAAGGGCTGGCCCGCAAAGCGCTCGGTGAAATAAGGACTCCAGCCGCGCGCAGGCTGGGGGCTGGCACCCAGCAGCTCGGCCATGAACTCCCGGCGATCGATCTGTCCGCCCGAAGCCGCGCCATCCAGACCCACATCGAACCCGCAGTTGGAAGGCTTCAACGCAGCGACTTCAACACCGCGCTGCTCCAGCAAGGGCAGCCAGGCGCCATCCGAGCCCAGGCGCGCCCAGCTGCCACCGCCCAATGCCAGCACCACGGCCCTTGCCCGCACCTGCAGCCGCCCTTCGGGTGTATCAAAGCCCAGCGCATCGCCGTCCTGCCAGCCCACCCAGCGGTGGCGCGTGTGCAGCACCACGCCCTGGGTCTGCAGACGCACCAGCCAGGCACGCAGCAAGGGCGCAGCCTTCATGTCCTTGGGGAATACGCGGCCCGAACTGCCCACAAAGGTTTCCACGCCCAGTTCACCAGCCCAGGCACGCAGTTGATCCGGCGACAGCAGCTCCAGCCAGCGCGACACCTCGGCACTGCGCTCGCCGTAGCGGGAGACAAAGGCGGGCAGGTTTTCGGAATGGGTCAGGTTGAGCCCGCCCTTGCCTGCCATGAGGAACTTGCGCCCAGCGGAGGACTTGGCCTCGAACACATGGACATCCAGCCCCTTGCCGGCCAGCCCTTCGGCCGCCATCAGGCCCGCAGGCCCCGCACCGATCACCGCCACATCGCAGTCCATCGTGCGCGCTGCCGCACCGGGTTCAAAAGCATCCATCACATCAGTTTCCATTCCATGCTCGCATTCAACTTGGCGCTGCCGGCCGGCACATATGCCTGCAGCGCGGGCGCGCAGAATACCCTGCCGCAGGCCGGTCTGCGCGCAGGCGCCACTAATTCCCGGAGTCCCGGCAACCCTGTCGCCACCCCATAAACAGCTATGACAGTCATAGCATTGAGCTACCGCCCATACGGTGCAGCAGGTGATAGGTTTCTGTCACAATCTTTTTGCGGTGCGGATTTTCCTGCGCCTTCCTCATTGCGAAAAATCAAGGACTCCACCCATGGCCAGCGAACTGATCAAACACATCTCCGACGCAAGCTTTGAAGCCGACGTCTTGCAGCCTGGCACCACGGTGCTGGTCGATTACTGGGCCGAATGGTGCGGCCCCTGCAAGATGATCGCCCCCATCCTCGACGAAGCAGCGCAGACCTACAAGGAAAAGCTGTCCATCGCCAAGATGAATGTGGACGAGAACCGCGAGATCCCTGCCAAGTTCGGCATCCGCGGCATTCCCACGCTGATGCTGTTCAAGGATGGCCAGCTGGCCGCCACCAAGGTGGGCGCCCTCAACAAGGCACAGCTGTCCGCTTTCCTGGAACAGCACCTGGCCTGATTCCCCCGACGGCCCCGCACACGGGGCCGTCACAGATGCGGGCCGGCGTTGGCCGCAGCACCGCATCGCACTGGCGCATAAACGAGGCGCCAGCGCAAATTTCCCTGTGACCTTCGGATTTTTTCCTGTCATAATGCCCTTCATCACCGGCCTTATGCATTGAAGGCCGCGCTGAGACCCTCAGGCAAGCCAGCCCACTTCCACAGTGTTTCGCTTGGCTCAACGCCTTCCCCTGGTTTCTTTCCACTCCGTTCTGGAGTCACTCCATGCACCTTAATGAACTCAAGGCACTGCACGTGTCTGAAGTCCTGAAGCAGGCCGAAGCGCTTGAGATCGAAAACGTCGGTCGCATGCGCAAGCAAGAGTTGATGTTCGCCATCATCAAAAAGCGAGCCAAGGCAGGCGAACAAGTGTTCGCCGACGGCGTGCTGGAAATCCTGCCGGACGGTTTCGGCTTTCTGCGCAGCCCCGACACCAGCTATACGGCCAGCACCGACGACATCTACATCTCTCCCAGCCAGGTCCGCCGCTTCAACCTGCACACCGGCGACATGATCGAAGGTGAAGTGCGCACGCCCAAGGATGGCGAGCGCTACTTCGCACTGACCAAGCTCGACTCCGTCAACGGCGGCTCGCCCGAGCAGAACAAGCACAAGGTGCTGTTCGAGAATCTGACCCCCCTGTTCCCCACCCAGCAGCTGCGCCTGGAGCGCGAGATCAAGGGTGAGGAGAACATCACCGGCCGCATCATCGACATCATCGCCCCCATCGGCCGCGGCCAGCGCGCGCTGATCGTCGCACCGCCCAAGAGCGGCAAGACCATGATGATGCAGAGCATCGCCCATTCCATCACGGCCAATCATCCCGACGTGCACCTGATGGTGCTGCTGGTCGATGAGCGCCCCGAAGAAGTGACCGAGATGCAGCGCTCGGTCAAGGGCGAAATCATCGCCTCCACCTTCGACGAGCCCGCCACGCGCCACGTGCACGTGGCCGAGATGGTGATCGAACGCGCCAAGCGCCTGGTCGAGCTCAAGAAGGACGTGGTCATCCTGCTGGACTCCATCACCCGCCTGGCCCGCGCCTACAACAACGTCGTGCCCTCGTCGGGCAAGGTGCTGTCGGGCGGCGTGGACTCCAACGCCCTGCAGCGTCCCAAGCGCTTCTTCGGCGCGGCACGCAATGTGGAAGAAGGCGGCTCGCTGACCATCATCGCCACGGCCCTGGTCGATACCGGCAGCCGCATGGACGAAGTGATCTTCGAAGAGTTCAAGGGCACGGGCAACAGCGAACTGGCCCTGAACCGCCGCCTCTACGAAAAGCGCGTGTTCCCCGCCATCGAACTCAACAAGAGCGGCACACGCCGCGAAGAACTGCTGCTGGCTCCCGAGATCCTGCAAAAGACCCGCATCCTGCGCCAGTTCATGTACAACATGGACGAGATCGAGGCCATGGAGCTGATGATCAAGAACATGCGGGCCACGAAGACCAACGTGGACTTCTTCGACATGATGCGCCGCGGCGGCTGATCGCACAGATCCAACCCACGGCACCCACAGACGCCTCGCTCACGCGGGGCGTTTTGCATTCCAGCCGCCCGTCTCACCACGCTGCGACAGACGTGCCCAGCGCACAGGCCGCGCGCTCCCAATGCATGGGCGCACCCGCCACCTCCACCGGCGCCCGCAGACGCCGCGCCGCGCCCCAGGAGGTCGCCTCGATCGCCGCGCTGAAATCCTCGGCACCGTTCACCGGCGCCAGCGGGCAGGCATCCGGGTCGCCCACGCCGTGCCCTGCCAGAAGATGGGCCGTGCGCGCCAACGAGGCGCGCACCGTGCTGCCGCCCTGCCCCTGCATGCGCCGCACCAGCGCCATCACCACGGCGGCAGCCATCAGATAGCCGGTGGCGTGGTCCAGCGCCTGCAGCGGCAGCGGCGTGGGTCGGTCACGGCCCAGCCGGTGCATGCCTGCATCGGCAATGCCGGCGCTCATCTGCACCAGGCTGTCGAAGCCGCGCCGCTGCTGCCAGGGCCCGCTCCATCCATAGGCGTTGAGCGACACATCGATGAGCGAGGGATTCAGCCGACGGCGCCACGCGGCCCCGAATCCCAGCCCCTCCAGCGCACCGTCCCGGTAACCATGGGCCAGCACGTCGGCACCGGCCAGCAGTTGCTCGAACACGGCACGATCCTGGGGCGCCCGCAGGTCCAGCCGGGCGCAGCGCTTGCCCAGCGTGACTTCAGGCACCGTACCCGGCTCCTCCCAACCGGGCGGATCGATGCGCAGCACCTCGGCACCATGGCCCGCCAGCCAGCGCGTGGCGGCGGGACCGGCCAGGATGCGCGTCAGATCCAGCACGCGCAGCCCCTGCAGCGGCCGCTGCGCCGATGGCTGCCACGCACCAGCACTGAAACTGAAGGGCTGGCCCTGCTGAGAATGCACCTGCCACGCCAGCAAAGGCTCCTGCTGCACGGCCTGCCCCTGCGGATGCGCAGCCCAGACAGCCAGCCCGCGCATGGCGGCGGCACAGCCACCCTGCGCGACAACGGCCGACTCCAACTCATGCGCCGCCCAGCGCCTGACCGCCGTCGCTACAGCCTCCCGATCGGCCGGCGTGTCGAGCACGGCCAGCGCCGCTGCGCGGTGGTGGGGCGCATTGGTATGCAGGCGGATCCAGCCATCGGCCGTGCGGTAGTCACCGGCCACGGCGTCCCACAGCGCGGGCATCTCCCAGCCCAGTGGATGCAGGCTGCTGCCGAACCACAGGGACGCGAGCCTGCGGTCCACCACCACCTGCGGCGCGGCAGCGCCGCATTGGGCCACCAGCTCGGAGATGGCAAGGCCTGCCACACCCAGGCTGGCCGCCGCCAGATCAGAGACCGGAAACACCGAGGCCAAGGCGCCTTGCCCGCGCATCTCCAGGCGGTGCAGCGCGCCGTGGGCACCTTCCAGTGCCGCCCAGATCTGGGCGGCGCAGTGATCAAAAGCGGAAGAGGATGGAAGACTGGACATGGAGCACTCCTGGCAACGGAAACAAGGGTTGGAACTCGCACCATAGATTTCCAGAAAATATTGTCAATATTGATTAAATAAATCAACATATCATCACACCCATGCCCGACTACCTGAACTCGACCGAAGCCACCGCACTGCTGGGCGTGAGCCGCGCCACGCTGTATGCCTATGTCAGCCGGGGTCTGCTGCACGCCCATGCGGCAGACACGCCGCGCGAAAGCCGTTACCTGCGCGAAGAGGTCGAGCAGCTCGCGCGCCAGCGCGGCCAGGGCCGCAAACCCCGCGAAGTCGCCCAGGCCGCGCTCAACTGGGGCCTGCCGGTGCTGGAGTCATCGATCACGCTGATAGAACAGGGCCGCCTCTACTACCGTGGCGAGGACGCCGTGGACTGGGCACGCTCGCACACGCTGGAAGAGACCGCCGCCCTGCTCTGGCAATACCCGGCCGATGCCGCCTTCGCCGCACACGCCGTGGAGGCCGCCCCAGTGTTGCCCGACCTGCAGCAGCGCATGGCCGGCCAGCCTTGCGAAAACACATTGCTGGCCCTGTTCACCGTCGCCAGCGATGATGCGGCCACCGCCGCATGGCAGCAATCGCCAGAACGGCTGGCGGCAGGCTGCGGAGCGCTCCTGCGCCTGCTGGCGGCCTGCCTGCTGGGCACGGCGCCGGACAAGACCCCCATCCACCTGCAATGCGCCCAGGCCTGGGGTCTGGACGCACAAGGCGCCGACCTGGTGCGCATGGCCCTGGTGCTGTGCGCCGACCATGAACTCAACGCCTCCGGCTTCACGGCGCGCTGCGTGGCATCCACGGGCGCCAGCCTGCGGGCGGCCGTGGTGGGAGGCCTTGCCGCCCTGACGGGCGGGCGCCACGGCGGCACGACCGCGCGCGTCGAGGCGCTCTGGGACGAGCTGGGCGAGGCGCAGGCCCCGGCACGCCTGCGCCAGCGCCTGGCGCGCGGCGAGACCCTGCCCGGCTTCGGCCACCACCTCTACCCCGAAGGCGATGTGCGCGCCGCCCTGTTGCTGGAAATGCTGCCCAGGCAGGGACCGGCGGCGGCCCTGGCGGCCGAAGTGATGGCACTCACCGGCCTGGCCCCTTCGGTCGATTTCGCATTGGTGGCCCTGCGGCGGCACCTGCAGTTGCCAGCGGGCAGCGCCTTCGGGCTGTTCGCGCTGGGCCGCTGCGCAGGCTGGCTGGCACAGGCGCTGGAGCAGCGCGCCACACGGCAGATCATTCGGCCACGCGCGGCGTACACAGGGCTCAGGCCCGCCGGCTTGGCACGCAATTGAGCACTATGCGATAATGCAGGGCTTTTTCTTGCGGAAAGTACGCTTGATTTGAACCGCTACAAAGGTTGCAGCGGGTCAGGCACGGCTACCGCACTTGCATCAGAAGGAAAGATCATGAAAGAAGGCATCCACCCCAACTACCGCGAAGTTCTGTTCGTGGACCTGTCCAACGGCTTCAAGTTCGTGACCCGCTCCTGCGTGAACACGAAGGAAACCGACACCTTCGAAGGCAAGGACTACCCCCTGTTCAAGCTGGACACCTCGTCCGAGTCGCACCCGTTCTACACCGGCACGCAAAAGTCGGTGGACAACATGGGCGGCCGTGTGGAGCGCTTCCGCAACCGTTTCGGCAAGAAGTAAATCCTGCTTCTCCGGCCAGAAGGGCAGCACGGGCAACCGCGCTGCCCTTTTGTTTTTCGCAGTCCGGCCAATCCATGGCGGCCCGGCATGCCCCATTCTTTTCGAGGCCTTTGCTTCGCGTATTCTTGCGCCCTCCGTTGCAGAAAGTCCTGTGAGTGAACCAGCCCACCCCTGCCATCGTTGCCCAAAGCGCCGTGCGCCGCCTGCCCCGCTGGTCGCTGCTGCTGCTGTGCCTGGCCTATGTCGTGCCCGGATATGTGGGGCGCAGCCCCTGGCGCATGGCCGACATGGAGGCCTTCGGCTACATGCGGGAGCTGGCCCTGGGCCATACCTCGTGGCTGGCACCGCGCATGGCGGGCCTGCTGCCCGAATCCGAGGGCCTGCTGTCGTACTGGCTTGGCGCACTGGCCATGCAGGGAGCGCCTTCCTGGCTGCATCTGGAGATGGCGGCACGCCTGCCCTTCATCGCCATGCTGGTGCTCACGCTGACGGCCACCTGGTGGGGCGTGTACTACCTGGCGCGCACGCCGGGCGCGCGCCCCGTGGCCTTTGCCTTTGGCGGCGAGGCACAGCCCACCGACTATGCGCGCGCCATGGCCGATGGCGGCCTGCTGGCCCTGGTGGCCTGCCTGGGCCTGGCCCAGCTTTCCCATGAAACCACCAGCTACATGACCCAGCTCGGCTGCGCGGCCCTGCTGTTCTTTGCCGCCGCAGCCATGCCCTACCACGGCCGCACCGCCATGCTGGCGCTGCTGCTGGGCCTGCCGGGCCTGGCGTTGAGCGGCGCGCCGACCGTGGCCACGCTGTTCGGCCTGGGCGGTGCGACCATGGCGTTTTTCTCGCGCACCTGGGGTGACGAGCCCTCGCCCGCGCCGCGCGAGGCGCGCATCTGGACCGCGCTGTGGCTGGGCGTCACGCTGCTGGCGGCTGCACTGTCCTTGTGGCTGGACCAATGGGCCTGGCGCCTTGTGGACAGCGGCACCGCCAAGGAATGGCAAAGCCTGGTCAGGCTGCTGCTGTGGTTCAGCTGGCCGGCCTGGCCGCTGGCCATGTGGACCCTGTGGGTCTGGCGCCGCCAGATCGCCGCGCCTCGCCGCTATCCCCATCTGGCGCTGCCGCTGTGGTTTGCCGTCATTCCGGTGATCGCTTCGCTGAGCACGCTGCCTGCGGACCGCGCCCTGCTGCTGGGCCTGCCCGCCATCGCCACGCTGGCAGCCTTTGCCCTGCCGACGCTGCGCCGCAGCATCAGCGCCTTGATCGACTGGTTCACCCTGCTGTTCTTCAGTGCCGCCGCCATTGCCATCTGGGTGATCTGGCTCTCGCTGCAGACGGGCGTTCCCGCCAAGCCGGCTGCCAATGTGGCCAGGCTGGCTCCGCAGTTCACGCCGGAATTCTCGGTGTTCTCCTTCGCCGTGGCGGTTGCCGCCACCTTGGCCTGGTGCGTGCTCGTCGCCTGGCGCACATCGCGCAACCGCGCCGCCATCTGGAAGAGCCTGGTGCTGCCGGCCAGCGGCGCCACGCTGGGCTGGCTGCTGCTGATGACGCTGTGGCTGCCGCTGCTGGACCACGCGCGCAGCTTCGAGCCGCAGATGCGCCAGGTGCTGGCCGAACTGCCCAAGGACGGCAGCTGCGTGCAAACCTATGGCCTGCCCCGCGCCCACATTGCGGCGCTGCGCTACTACGGCGACATCGACACCCAACGCCTGAGCATGGCCGGCGCCGCACGCTGCGACTGGATGGTGGCCGAGGAAGAAACCTGGCTGGATCCGCACAGCGCGCGCCTGCAGGGCACCTGGGAAACCGTGGCCCGCGTGGTGCGCCCCACCGATCGCAAGGACTTCCTGCTGGTCTTGAAGCGCAGGCCCGAGCCGAGCCGCGCCCAGGCCAGGCCATGAGCCAGCCCGCGCGCGCACCACTGGGCACCGAACGGCGCACCATCGCCCAGCACGCGCTGACCGTGCTGGCCGGGCAGCTGGCGGTGATGGCCTTCGGCGTGACCGACACCATCGTGGCGGGCCGCTACGCCGAAGAAGCGCTGGCAGCGCTGTCCGTGGGCTCGGCCATCTTCGTGAGTGTCTATGTCTCGCTGATGGGCATCTTCCAGGCCCTGCTGCCGCTGTGGGCCGAGCATCGCGGCGCCGGACAGCCCGAGGCCATAGGCCGCACGCTGCGTCAGGCCATGTACATGCTGCTGGCCGCCTGCGCCCTGGGCATGGGCGTGCTGCTGTTTCCCGATGCGCTGCTGCGCTGGGCCGATGTGCCGCCACCGCTGCAGGTGGAGGTGCGGGCCTATCTTTCGGTGCTGGCCTGGAGCCTTCCGGCCGCGCTGCTGTTTCGCATCTACAGCACACTGAACCAGGCGCTGGGCCATCCCCTGCTGGTGACCTGGCTGCAGCTGCTGTCGCTGCTGCTGAAAATCCCCCTGTCGATCTGGCTGGCCTTTGGCGGCGCCGGCCTGCCTGCGCTGGGCGCCGAGGGCTGTGCCTGGGCCACGCTGGTGGTGAACTACGCCATGGTCGCCCTCGCATTCGTGCTGATGCGCAGCCAGAGCCTGTATGCGCCCCTGGCGCTGTGGCAGCGCATGGAGCCCCCGAACTGGCCGCAACTGGCGCAGTTCGCTCGACTGGGCGTTCCTGCAGGGCTGGCAATTTTGGTGGAGGTGACCTCGTTCACGCTGATGGCCTTGTTCGTGGCGCGCCAGGGCACGCTGTCATCGGCCAGCCACCAGATTGCTGCCAATCTTGCGGCGCTGTGCTACATGGTGCCCCTGTCGCTGGCGATTGCCACCAGCGCGCGGATCAGCTACTGGCGCGGCGCGGGGGACGAGGCCATGGCGCGCCGCCTTGTCACCATGGGCTGGCGGCTTGCGGCAACGGGTGGACTGGTGCTGGCCTCGGCACTGTTCCTGTCCCGCGAGGGCCTGGCCCGCATCTACAGCAGCAACCCCGAGGTGGTGGCCACTACCGCCAGCCTGCTGGCCTGGGTGGCTGCCTACCATGTGGCCGACGCCGTGCAGACCTTCTGCCTCTTCGTGCTGCGCTGCTACCGCATCACCGTGGCGCCGCTGGCCATCTACTGCCTGCTGCTGTGGGGCGGCGGACTGGCCGGCGGATACTGGCTGGCCTACGGCACGGACAGCGCCCTGCCCGCCTGGCTGCACCATGGCACGCCCGCCCCGTTCTGGGCCAGCAGTGCCTGTGCGCTGCTGGTGACGGCCCTGGTGTTCAGCGCCATCGTGCGCAAAGCCACAAGCCGCTGAACGGCAACGGCCGTTCACACGGGGACACGCCTATGCGGCGCGGCTTTCGCGGGCCTCGCCGACTTCGCGTGCGCCTGGGGCCGCGATGCGGACACGGCTGGCCGGAAAGGTCACGGAAAACTCCGACCCCTGGCCCGGCGCGCTGGTGATGCCCAGCTTAGCGCCATGGCGCTGCAGCACATGCTTGACGATGGCCAGGCCCAGGCCCGTGCCGCCGGTGTCGCGCGAACGGCTGCGGTCCACACGGTAAAAGCGTTCTGTCAGACGCGCCAGGTGCTTGGGTTCGATGCCTGGCCCGGAGTCCTGCACGGCAAAGCGTGCCGATCCATCAGGCAGGCTCTCCCAGGTCACCTCGATGCGCCCGCCTGCCGGCGTGTAGCGCATGGCGTTGGCCAGCAGGTTGGAGAAAGCGCTTTGCAGCTCGGCGCTGGCGCCGGCCACCTCACCGGCCTGCGCCAGCATCTCGGCCGACGGAAAGCTCAGCGCATGCGGCAGGGATTGCTTGCGCGTGAGCATGGAAGACAGGCCGCGCGCCTCGTTCTCGCAGCGCTGCATCAGCTGGGCCACGGGCACCCATTCGTTGCTGCTGGGCAAGGGGCTGCCCTCCAGGCGCGACAGCGCCAGCAGGTCTTCCACCAGATGCTGCATGCGCTCGGCCTGCTGGGCCATCAGTCCCAGGTAGCGGTTGCGCTCCTCGGGCTCCAGCGGCAGGTTCTGCAGCGTCTCCACAAAGCCCACGAGCACGGTCAGCGGCGTGCGGATTTCATGCGAGACATTGGCCACGAAGTCTCGGCGCATGGCCTCGGCCTGCTCCACCGCGGTGACATCGCGCGCCAGCAGCAGCTTGCGCCCTTCGCCATAGCCATACAGCTGCACCGACAGCTTGACGGGCCGCGAGGCCGTGCTTTCGCGGCCCTGCATGACCAGGTCGCGTGAGAAATCCTGGGTGGCGAAATAGGCGCTGAACTCGGGGTCGCGCACCAGGTTGCCAATGCTTTGCAGCAGGTCGCGTTCGGCATCGAAGCCGAACTGCCGCGCCGCGATCTGGTTGCACCATTCGATGCGCCCATCGGCGTCCAGCAGGACCACGCCATTGGGGCTGGCCTGCAGGGCGGAAAGAATGTCGTTGAGGCGCTGATCGCCCTGCTGCACCTGCTGCACGCTCTGGCGCAGCCACCGGCGCATGCGCACGCTGGCTTCCCCCCAGATGCCGCTGAGCTCGGGCGCCTCCCGCAGCTCCGACTGGCGCAGCCAGGACAGCAGGCGCATGGCGTTCCAGCTGTCCACCAGCCACCAGATCCAGCCCGCGCACAGCGCCCCCGTCAGTGCCGCCACGGCCTGGGCGGCCATGCCGGGGCTGGAGGCGGACATGACGCCCCAGAGCCACCAGCCCAGCAATGCGCCCGCGATCTGGGACGCCAACAAGCGAAAACCTCGCCAACCCATACTTGCGCCTTCTTTGCGTTGTATTCGCTGCCCGGGGCAGCGGCGCCCTGGCATGACCCGTGAAGGCCATGCGTGGATTCATGCGGAAAAAAGGCCTCAGGCCAGCGCCTGCGCGCTGAGCCGGTAGCCGGCGCCGCGTACCGTTTCAATCAATGCCCCGGCCATGCCCAGCGCCTCGCGCAGCCGCTTGACGTGCACGTCCACCGTGCGCTCCTCGATGAAGACGTGATCGCCCCAGACCTTGTCCAGCAACTGGGCACGGCTGTGCACGCGCTCGGGGTGCTTCATCAGGTAGTGCAGCAGCTTGAACTCGGTGGGGCCCACCTTGATCATGTCGCCCTGCCAGCTCACGCGGTGCGCGGCGGCATCGAGCACCAGCTCGCCGATATTGACCTTGTCCTGAATCTGCTCGGGCGCACGGCGCCGCAGCACGGCACGGATGCGCGCGAGCAGCTCCTGGGTCGAGAAGGGCTTGGTGATGTAGTCATCGGCGCCCGCATCGAGCCCCGCCACCTTGTCGGGTTCATCGCCGCGCGCCGTGAGCATCAGAATGGGCACGGCCTTGGTGCGGCTGTCCGCGCGCCATTTGCGCGCCAGGGACAGGCCGCTGGCGCCGGGCAGCATCCAGTCAAGCAGGATCACGTCGGGCAGCACGGCATCCAGCTCGCGCTGAGCCGTCACGCCATCCTCGGCCCAGACCGGCTGGAAGCCGTTGTGCCGCAGGTTGACAGCGATCAGCTCCGCGATGGCGGGCTCGTCCTCGACGATGAGGACCATGGGCATCTTCTTCATCCGTTGTTCGCCTCCGGCACTTACAGCACTGCCGACTCAATGGCATCCATGGTCTGGTGACGGACATCCTTGCCCTCCACCAGATAGATGATCAGCTCGGCCACATTCTTGGAATGGTCGCCGATGCGCTCGATGGCCTTGGCCAGGAACAGCAGGTCCAGGCTGGCCGAGATGGTGCGCGGGTCTTCCATCATGTAGGTGATGAGCTTGCGCACGAAGCCGTCGAACTCCTGGTCGATCAGATCATCTTCCTTGAGGATGGCCACGGCAGCCTTGGTGTCCAGGCGCGCAAAGGCATCCAGCGTCTTGCGCAGCAGGCCCGAGGCCATCTCGGCCGCCGTGCGCAGGTCGCCCGTGGGCAGGGAGCGCGCAGCACCGCTTTCGATGATGGACTTGACCATCCGCGCCATCTTGTGCGCTTCGTCACCCATGCGCTCCAGATTGGCCGTCGCCTTGGAGAAGGCGATCAGCAGGCGCAGGTCGCGCGCCGTGGGCTGGCGCCGGGCGATGATGGACGAGAGCTCGTGGTCGATCTCCACTTCCATGGCGTTGACGCGCTTTTCCGCGGCATCGACCTGCTCCACGGCCTCGATGCTGAAGCGCGACAGCGCATAGACCGCCTGGCGGATCTGGGACTCGACCAGGCCGCCGAGCTCCATGACGCGCGCAGAGACGCGGTTGAGTTCGCTGTCGAACTGGCTGGAAAGGTGTTTTTCGTTCATCGATTGCTCCTGCTCAGCCGAAGCGGCCTGTGATGTAGTCTTCCGTTTCCTTGCGCTGGGGCTTGAAGAACATCTGCTCGGTGTCTCCGAATTCCACCAGATCGCCCAGGTACATGTAGGCCGTGTAGTCGCTGCAGCGCGCTGCCTGCTGCATGTTGTGCGTCACGATGACGACGGTGTAGTCGTTCTTCAGCTCGGCAATCAGCTCCTCGATCTTGGCCGTGGAGATCGGGTCCAGGGCCGAGCAGGGCTCGTCGAGCAGCAGCACTTCGGGCTTGATGGCAATGCCGCGCGCGATGCACAGGCGCTGCTGCTGGCCGCCGGACAGTCCCGAGCCGCTTTGCTGCAGCTTGTCCTTGACCTCGCCCCACAGGGCCGCCTTGCGCAGTGCCCATTCCACACGGTCGTCCATATCGGAGGAGCTGAGGTTTTCAAACAGCTTCACGCCGAAGGCGATGTTGTCGTAGATGGACATGGGAAACGGCGTGGGCTTCTGGAAGACCATGCCCACCTTGGCGCGGATCAGCGCCACGTCCTGCTTGCTGGTCAGCAGGTTCTCGCCGTCCAGCATGATCTGGCCTTCGGCGCGCTGCTCGGGGTACAGCTCGAACATGCGGTTGAAGGTGCGCAGCAGCGTGGACTTGCCGCAGCCCGACGGGCCGATGAAGGCCGTGACCTTCTTTTCGGGGATGTCCAGGTTGATGCCCTTGAGGGCGTGGAACTTGCCGTAGTAGAAGTTCAGGTCGCGAACCGTCAGCTTGGAGGAGTTCAGCGCGGTGGAAGAGGTCGCAGTCATTGCGTGATCCTTGTCCTTGTTGATTGCTTATTGCTGCATTACTTCTGGCGGGTCAGGAACCGCGCCAGGATATTGAGACCGAGCACCGCCACGGTGATCAGGAACACGCCGGCCCAGGCCAGTTGCTGCCAATTCTCGTAAGGGCTCATCGCGAACTTGAAGATCGTCACCGGCAGGCTGGCCATGGGCTTGGACAGGTCGGCATTCCAGAACTGGTTGTTCAGCGCCGTGAACAGCAGCGGAGCGGTTTCCCCGGCAATGCGGGCCACGGCCAGCAGCACGCCGGTGATCACGCCGGCACGCGCTGCACGCAGCGTCACCATAATGATGACCTTCCACTTGGGCGTGCCCAGTGCATAGGCCGCTTCGCGCAGGCTGGCAGGCACCAGCACCAGCATGTTCTCGGTGGTGCGGATGACCACGGGAATCACGATCAGCGCCAGCGCCACCACGCCCGCGTAGCCGGAAAAGCTCTTGAAGCGCGCCACGACCACGGTGTAGACGAACAGGCCGATCACGATGGAAGGCGCCGACAGCAGGATGTCGTTGACGAAGCGCGTGGTATTGGCCAGCCAGCCGCGCGCATCGTATTCGGCCAGGTAGACACCGGCCATCACGCCGATGGGCGTGCCGACGAAGGTGGCCAGCGCCACCATGATCAGCGAGCCGAAGATGGCGTTGGCAATGCCGCCCGCCTCATTGGGCGGAGGCGTCATTTCGCTGAACAGCGCCAGGCTCAGGCCGCCGATACCCAGCGTGATGGTTTCCCACAGGATCCAGACCAGCCAGAACACGCCGAAGGCCATGGCAGCCAGCGACAGGGTCAGCGCCACCTGGTTCACGCGCTTGCGCTTGGCGTACTTGGCCTGGCGCACACGCGTCAGTTCGGCGGCATTGATCATCTTGGTGGAGGTGCTGCTCACGAGCGGGCTCCTTCATTCTTCTGCAGACGGTTGAGCAGCACCTTGGAGCAGGCCAGCACCACGAACGTGATGAAGAACAGCACCAGGCCCAGATAGATCAGCGAAGCCTGGTGCAGGCCTTCGCCCGCTTCGGCAAACTCGTTGGCCAGCGCCGAGGTGATGCTGTTGGCAGCCTCGAAGACAGACAGCGAGTTGAGCTGGTTCATGTTGCCGATCACGAAGGTGACGGCCATGGTCTCGCCCAGCGCACGGCCCAGACCCAGCATCACGCCACCGAGCACGCCGGTCTTGGTGTAGGGCAGCACGACCTTCCAGACCACTTCCCAGGTCGTGGAGCCCAGGCCGTAGGCCGACTCCTTGAGCAGGGCCGGCGTGACTTCGAACACATCGCGCATCACCGAGGCGATGAAGGGGATGATCATGATGGCCAGGATGATGCCGGCCGACAGGATGCCGATGCCCACGGGCGGGCCGGACACGAAGGCTTCCAGATAAGGAACGCCCTGAAACAGCTTTTGCAGCGGCTGCTGCACATAGGTGGAGAGCACGGGACCGAAGACCATCAGGCCCCACATGCCGTAGACGATGGAGGGCACGGCGGCCAGCAGCTCGACGGCGGTGCCCAGCGGGCGCTTGAGCCAGGCGGGCGACAGCTCGGTGAGGAACAGGGCGATGCCAAAGCTCACGGGCACCGCAATCAGCAACGCGATGGCCGAAGTGGCCAGCGTGCCGTAAATCATGACCAGGCCGCCATATTCGTTGCGAACGGGGTCCCAGACGCTGCGGCCCAGAAAGCTCAGGCCGTATTCATAGATGGCGGGCCAGGCGCCGACCAGCAGCGAAGCCAGGATGGCCAGCAGCAGGCCCAGCGTCAGCAGCGCGGCCAGACGCGCGAGAGCGCCAAACAAGCGATCCGCCACGCGCCCCGACAGCATCGGGGGGCGTAGCGGAGAAGGTGTGCGTCGCTGGGAAGCCTGTGCGGAGGCTGCCAGCGAGTTCGAGGGCGACGTTGTGGACACGTGAGGCGCCTTTATTCGCGGTTTGTGGGGAGATCAGGGGGGCCATGATGCACCTGCCGGCGGTGCGCCACGGCCCCTTTTCAGGGTTTACTTCAGGGAAATCGCAGTACCCGAGGCGTCCTTGACTTGACCCCAGGATTGGAAGATCACGTTCTTGACGGCGTCAGGCATGGGCACGTAGTCCAGGTCGGTGGCGGTCTTGTCGCCGGACTTGTAGGCCCACTCGAAGAACTTCAGCGAGGCAGCGGCCTGTGCGGGCTTGTCCTGGGCCTTGTGCATGATGATGAACGTGGCCGAGGTGATGGGCCATGCATCCTTGCCGGGCTGGTTGGTCAGGATCTGGTAGAAGCTCTTGGCCCAGTCGGCACCGGCTGCAGCGGCCTTGAAGGTGGCGTCGTCGGGCGACACGAAGGCGCCGCCAGCGGTCTGCAGCTGCGTGTAGGTCAGCTTGTTTTGCTTGACATAGGCGTACTCGACGTAGCCGATGGAGTTGGGCAGGCGGCCCACGAAGGCGGCCACGCCTTCATTGCCCTTGCCGCCGGCACCCGTGGGCCAGTTCACGGCCTTGCCTTCGCCAACCTTTTCCTTCCACTCGGCATTGACCTTGGACAGGTAGTTCGTGAAGCCGAAGGTGGTGCCCGAGCCGTCAGCACGGCGCACGGGAGCGATCGTGGCGTCAGGCAGGGTCACGCCGGGGTTCAGGGCCTTGATGGCCTCGTCGTTCCACTTGGTGATCTTGCCCAGGTAGATGTCACCCAGCACCTGGCCGGTCAGCTTGAGCTGGCCGGGCTGGATGCCCTTGATATTGACCACGGGCACGATGCCGCCGATCACGGTGGGGAATTGCACCAGGCCCTTCTTGGCCAGTTCGTCGTCCTTGAGCGGCTCGTCCGAAGCACCGAAGTCCACGGTCTTGGCTTCGATCTGCTTGATGCCGGCGCTGGAGCCCACGGACTGGTAGTTGATCTTCACGCCGGTGGCCTTGTGGTAATCGGCGGCCCACTTCGAGTACAGCGGCGCAGGGAAGCTGGCGCCGGCGCCGGTGGCTTCCTGCTGGGCCAGGGCCTGGCCCATACCGCCCGCAGACAGAGCACCAGCCACCAGAATGTGAATCACAGACAACTTCATGTACAGACCTCTTAGGGGTTGAAAGATGCGATGGCTGGACTGTAAGAAGGCTTTGTGACATTGATATGACACAGAGAAAAGGCGTCACAAATGCTGGGCCATAGTCTGTAAGACCCGGGTCATCGCGGTGTCACAATTCCGTCTTAGTCTTGTGCCTCGCACGAGCTGGCACCAGACAAGCGCAGCCCTGCCACCCGGCACCGCTGCGCACTCCTGCTCGACGAATCTTGATTGGCGTTTCTTTCATGGCACCAGAATCCCTGCTCGCCGCCGTTGACCTCGGATCCAACAGCTTTCGCCTAGAAATAGGCCGCGTCGGCAGCCACCAGCGCATAGAGCGCGTGGAATATCTCAAGGAGACCGTGCGCCAGGGCAATGGGCTCAACGAGCACCATGAGCTGACCGACGAGGCCATGCAACGCGGCTGGGACTGCCTGGCACGCTTTGGCGAGCGACTGGCCGGCTTTCCTGCCGACCAGGTCCGCGCCGTGGCCACCCAAACCCTGCGGGAGGCCCGCAACCGCGATGTCTTCATCGCACGCGGCAGCGCCCTGCTGGGCTTTCCCATCGAGGTCATCTCGGGCGAGGAAGAAGCCCGGCTGATCTATCGCGGCGTCTCCAGCCTGTTGCCGCCCTCGCAGCAGCGGCGCCTGGTGGTGGACATTGGCGGCCGCTCGACCGAAGTCATCATCGGCCAGCATGGCGAGGCGCGCCAGGTGGCCTCCTACCCCATAGGCAGCGTCGCCTGGAGCACGCAGTTCTTTGGCGAAGGCACGCTGTCGCGCGCACATTTCTCGGCCGCCATCAAGGCCGCGCAGGCGGCCCTCACCCAGACCGTCTCGGCCTACCCGGCCACTGCATGGGACTGCGCCTATGCCTCGTCAGGCACGGCCAACGCCGTGGGCGACATCCTGGCTGCCAACGGATATTCCGGCGGGCTGATCACGCCCGACAGCCTGCGCTGGCTGCATGAGCAGCTGATGGAGGCCGGCCATGTGGACCGCATCCGGCTGGCCGGACTCAAGGAAGACCGCCGCGCCGTCATCGCCGGAGGCCTGAGCATCCTGATTGCGGCCCTGGGCCTGCTGGGCATCAATGAACTGGAAGTCGCCCAGGGCGCGCTGCGCCAGGGCGTTTTGCACGACCTGCTGGAGCACGAGCCCCCCGCCGACCGCGAGGCAGCCGAAATTGCCGCGCTGCAGCAGGACTTCGGCATTGACGCACCGCATGCGCTGCGCGTGCGCAAGGTGGCACGCTGGGCCTGGCAATCGCTGCACGCACAACAACCGCCCGATGCCCTGTCCACGCATGCACTGGACACGGCCGCCAGCCTGCACGAGATCGGCATGCGCATCTCACTGAGCGCCTACCACCGGCACGGCGCCTACATCACCGAGCACTGCGGTGCCGCGACATGGCCTGTGGAGCTGCGCGCGCGCATCACCCAGCTCGTGCTCGGCCACCAGGGCAAGCTGCGCAAGCTGGAAGCCGCCATCGAGGACCAGGCCGTGGCCTGGCCCCTGCTCGCACTGCGGCTGGCCGTGCAGCTGTGCCATGCCCGGCGTGACCCCGATCTGCAGGGCATGCGCCTGCATCGCTCGGACAGCGTCTTTCACCTGACCGTGCCGGAAGGCTGGGCCAAAAGCTATCCCCAGTCCGCCCAGTTGCTGCGCACCGAGGCCGTGGCCTGGCAGAAGACGCCCTGGACCTTGCAGCTGCATCTGCACTGAGCACGGCCACCCGCTTCGGCTTGCGCCGGGATGGCGCGGGGCGGCCGGCCCGCCGGCCGTGACGCAGCTCAGACCTGGGGCCCGTAGCGCTCCATCAAGGCGCGCTGCGCACCCAGGCCCGTGGTCGGATAGGGTGCACGCTGGTAGGCACCATTGGCCTCCAGGGTCCAGGCATCGCGGTTGTCATACAGGCCAGCGACCAGGCATTCGTCTATCACCTGCTGGCGCAGCACGGGGTCGCGCACGGGCCAGGCCAGTTCCACCCGGCGCATCATGTTGCGGTTCATCCAGTCGGCGCTGGACAGCAGCAGCTCCTGCTGCTTGCCCCAGGCAAAGTAGAAGACGCGCGAGTGCTCCAGGAAACGGCCGATGATGGAGCGCACGCGGATGTTGTCGGTCCAGCCCTTGCGCTGCGGCGGCAGCATGCAGGCACTGCGCACGATGAGATCGATGCGCGCGCCCTGCTGGCCGGCACGCACCAGGGCCTGCATGAGCAGCTCGTCGGTCAGCGCATTCATCTTGAGCACGATGCGCGCCTCTTCGCCGCGCTGCGCCGCCTCGCCCACCTGGTTGATCAGCGCCAGCATGCGGTCGTGCAGCTGGAACGGCGCAATCACCAGCTGGTGCAGCTTGGGCAGGCGGTTGTGGCTGGACAGGTGGCTGAACACGGCATCCATATCGGCCGTGATCTGCGCATCGCAGGTCAGTTGGCTGATGTCCGTGTACAGGCGCGCCGTGCGCACGTTGTAATTGCCGGTGGACAGGTGTCCATAGCGCTTGAGCTGCCCGCTGCGCTTTTCGCGGCGCGTGATCAGCAGCATCTTGGCGTGCGTCTTCAGGCCCAGCACGCCGTAGACCACCTGGGCGCCCAGGGCCTCCAGCTTCTCGGCGGAGTTGATGTTGGCCTCTTCGTCAAAGCGGGCCTTGAGCTCCAGCACGGCCAGCACCTCCTTGCCGCGGCGCACGGCCTCGGCCAGCAACTGCATGATTTCGGAGTCGGACCCGGTGCGGTAGATGGTCTGCTTGATGGCCAGCACCTCGGGGTCGTTGACGGCCTCGCGCAGCAGCTCCAGCACGCCGTCGAAGCTCTCGAAAGGCTGGTGGATCAGCACGTCACGCTTGCGGATCTGGGCCATCACCGAGCGGCCCGGCTGCAGCTGGCGCGGCCATGCCGGCCGCCACGGCGGGAACAGCAGCGCGGGGTCATCCACCAGATCGACCAGCTGCGACTGGCGCACCAGGTTCACGGGCCCCTTGACGCGGAACAGCGCCTCGGTCGGCAGGCCGAACTGGCCCAGCAGCAGGTCGGACAACATGGGCGAGCAGGCAAAGGACACCTCCAGCCGCACGGCCTGGCCGTAGTGGCGGTGGTGCAGACCCTGGCGCAGCGCCATGCGCAGGTCGCTGACATCGTCCTCATCCACCGCCAGGTCCGAATGGCGGGTGACACGGAATTGCGCGAACTCCGCCACCTCACGCCCCGGGAACAGCTCGACCAGATGGGCGCGCACGATGCTGGAGATGCTCACGAACAGGCGCTGCTTGCCCGCGATCTTCTCCGGCAGGCGCACCAGGCGAGGCAAGGCGCGCGGGACCTTGACGATGGCCACCTCGTTGGCGCGGCCAAAGGCATCGACACCCTTGAGGCGCACGATGAAGTTCAGCGCCTTGTTGGCCACCTGGGGAAATGGATGGGATGGGTCCAGGCCCACCGGCATGAGCAGGGGCTGGACTTCGCGCAGAAAGTATTCGCGCACCCATTTGCGCTGGGCGCTGCTGCGCTCGCCATGGGAGACCACGCGTATGCCCTGCCCCGCAAAGGCAGGAATCAGCGATTGGTTGTACAGCGTGTACTGGCGCAATACCAGCTCATGCGCCTTGTCCATCAGCGAGCGAAAGCTCTGCAGCGTATACAGGCCCTTGGCGTCGCCGGCCTTGGCCGCCGTCACATGGGGGGCGCAGCGCACCTCGAACCATTCGTCGAGATTGGAAGAGACGATGCACAGGTAGCGCAGCCGCTCCAGCAGCGGCACATCCTCGCGCACAGCCCAGTCCAGCACGCGTTCGTTGAACGCCAGGATGCAATGGTCGCGGTCCAGAAACTGTTGTTGCTGCTGCTGTTGCTCTTGCACTTCACCGCTTTCGGCTGTGGCGTACAGGCCAGTGTATGCCGCGGCGACCAGCCCCGCAGCAGAGACCGGGGCAGACGCCGGCATCGCCTGGCCCTGCAATTCCAGCAGGGCGGTGGAAAGGCTTTTGGCCAGGGGCATCATCGGGACATTCAAGGGTGCAGAGACGGGTATGGGCGCTGTCTCGCGGGCCATGCCCAGCGAGGCCGGCCCTGCGGGCATGGTGCGCAGCCCCTGTTCATGTTCTGGTTCGGCAGGCGCGGCAGAGGCGCTGGCGGGAATCGGCGTGAATGTCTGGGGCATGGATGCAGGGGCCCGGCCTGTGCAGGACCCGGTAGTCACCCCGTGGACCGGGGATTCGGGCAGTCTGCCCCGGATTTGTGACATGTTCATGACATAAATCCCGCCCACGCATGACACCTGTCATACAAGCGACTTCCGGCAATGAAGGGCTGCGCTGGCGCTGTCATGCAAAGGTCATGACGAGGTCACGCAGCCACGAGGGCCGCGCCGTATCGCCAGGGTGCTAAGCTCACTGCCATCCCCCTGGATGGCGTTGGCTGCTGCAAACCTGCCGCAGCCGTGTCGTCGTCCGCCTTTCGCGCATGCCCTCTTCCAATCCCCCCGAAAGCCGCCTGGCCGCCATCGACATTGGCTCCAACAGCTGCCTGCTGGCCATGGCCCGCAGCGACGGCGCAAAGGTACAGCTGTTCAGCCACCGCAAGGAAGCCATACGTCTGGGCAGCGCCCTGGACGCACAGGGCGCCCTGAGCCTGGAGGCCATGCAGCGTGGCTGGGCCTGCCTGGAGCGCTATGCGCAGGTCCTGGGCGACCTGCCCCGCCACCGCGTTCGTGCCGTGGCCACGCAGACGCTGAGAGAAGCATCGAACCGCCAGATCTTCCTGGACGAGGGCCAGCGCATCCTGGGCTGCGCCATCGAAGTCATCGACGGCGAGGAAGAAGCACGCCTGATCTATCGCGGCGTCGCCCAGTTGCTGCCGCCCGGTCCCCAGCGGCGGCTGGTGGTGGACATCGGTGGCCGATCGACCGAACTGTGCCTTGGCCAGCAGCGGCAGGTGCTGCAGGCACGCTCCTTCGCCTTCGGCAGCGTGACCTGGGCATTGCGCCACTTTCCCGATGGAGAACTGTCGGCCCAGGCACTGTCCCAGGCCGAAGCGGCGGTGGCCGACATCATTGCGCCCGAAGCCGCGCGGTTTGCCGCCGGGCAGTGGAGCCATGCCTATGGGTCCTCCGGCACGGCCGGTGCCATCGTCAAGGTGCTGGCCCACGCACCCGATGGCACGGCCGGCTGGATCACGCGGCAGGGACTGGACTGGCTGCAGGCGCAGTTGCTGCGGGCAGGGCATGTCAGCCGCGTGAACATGGACGGGCTCAAGGAAGAACTGCGTCCCATGATCGGCGGCGGCATGAGCGTGATGCGGGCGATCTTCTCCAGCCTGGGCATCGAGCGCATGCGCGTGACACATGGCGCACTGCGGCATGGCGTGCTGTATGAGCTGGCCGATCGGCTGGATGCCGAAGCCTCCGGAAAACACAGGCGCAGGCAAGTTGCACCCGGCCCGTGACGGCCCATGATGGCCCAGGCCCTGCTTGCGTCAGGGAAGGCCGATAGAGTGTTTTTCGCACAAGTGCTACACTTTGTAAGCTTCCCACCCTCCCTTCATTACCGCCCCACCGCTTCGCCATGTCCGCGCCGACGATTGCGTACGACCCTGTACTCGAACGTCCGTCTTCGATGATGGCGGCGTCCCTGCAACGCAGCCTGCGCGAGCAGCAGGCCCTGCTCGACAATGCCGGCGTCGGCATCGTCTTCATTCGCCAACGCGTCATCGTCCGCTGCAACCAGTGCTACGCCGACATCTTCGGCTACGCGGGCGAGCATGCGCTGGTGGGCATCAACAGCGAACACCTGCATCCCAGCCGCGATGAGCTGCGCAGCCTGGGGCGCGAGGCCTACCGCACGCTGAGCGCCGGCCTGTCCTTTCGCACGCAGCGCCGCCTGCGCCGCAAGGACGGCAGCCTGTTCTGGGGAGAGCTCACGGGGCGGCTCATCAATCCGGGCGATGCGCGCGAGGGATCGATCTGGATCGTGAGCGATATCGACGACCGCCTGCGTGCCCAGCAGGCCCTGAGCCAGGCCCACGAACTGCTGGAGCAGCAGGTGCGCGACCGCACACGCGAACTCAGCGCCACGGTGGAGAACCTGCACCGGGAGATTGCCGACCGCAAGCTGGACCAGGAACGCATCTACTGGATGGCGCACTACGACGCGCTCACCGGCCTGCCCAACCGCACGCTGCTGGCCGAGCGCAGTGCCCGCGCCATCGAGCTGGCCAAGGCCAACGACACGCCGCTGGCCGTGATGTTCCTGGACCTGGACCACTTCAAGCATGTCAATGATTCGCTGGGCCATCGCGTGGGCGATGCCCTGCTGGTGGAGATTGCCCGACGCCTGCGTGCCGTCGTGCGCGACCGCGATACGGTGGCCCGCATCGGCGGCGACGAATTCGTGCTGCTGCTGCCCGGCGCCAATGCCCAGGGCGCGGCCCGCGTGGCCGGCAAGCTGCAGGAGGCGTCGCGCCAGGCCTACCAGATCGACCGCCATGAGCTGCCCATTGCGCCGTCCATGGGCATTGCGCTGTACCCGCGCGACGGCCACGACATCGACTCGCTGACCCAGGCCGCCGACGCGGCCATGTACCACGCCAAGCAGGCCGGCCGCAACACCTACCGCTTCTTCACGCCGCAGATGCAGGCCCAGTCCCTGCGCGCCCTGCAGCTGGAGAACGCGCTGCGCCGGGCGCTGGAGCGCAATCAGCTGTATCTGCACTATCAGCCGCAGATCACGCTGAGCACGGGCCGTGTGCGCAGCGTGGAGGCGCTGCTGCGCTGGGAGCACCCGGAACTGGGCTCGGTCTCACCGGCCGAGTTCATTCCCGTGGCCGAGGACAGCGGCCAGATCCTGCAGATCGGCGAATGGGTGCTGCGCAGCGCCATGCAGCAGTTGCAGGTCTGGCGCAATGCGGGCCTTTGCGACCTGAAGGTGGCCGTGAATCTTTCGGCCATCCAGTTCCATCAGCAGCAACTGCCCGAGATCATCAACCGCATCCTGCTCGACAGCGACCTGCCGGCCGATTCTCTGGAGCTGGAGCTGACCGAGGGCGTGGCCATCCATGATCCGCGCCAGGCGACAGCCACCATGGACCGGCTGCGCGAGCACGGCGTGCGCCTGGCCATGGATGACTTCGGCACCGGCTATTCATCCCTGAGCCAGCTCAAGCGCTTTCAGATCTACAAGCTCAAGATCGACCAGTCCTTCATCCAGGACCTGGACCACGACAGCAACGACCGCGCCATTGTCAGCGCCATCATCCGCATGGCCCAGGCCCTGGGCATGCAGACCACGGCCGAGGGCGTGGAGACCGAGGCACAGCTGGAGTTCCTGCGCGAGCAAGGCTGCGATGAGGCCCAGGGCTACCATTTCAGCCGCCCGCTGGCACCAGAGGCGCTGGAGTCCTTCTTGCGCAGCCAGGGCTGACCGGGCCGCATCACCGCGCGCATCGCATCACCTCGCGCACCGGAATCCAGACGAAAAAAGCCGGGGCATGAAGCCTCGGCCTTCCATGCACAGGAGCGTGCAACCGCTCAGGCAACCGGCGAATTCTTGGCCACGCTGGCCAGGCGCTCGGCACAGCGGCTGGCCTGATCGCCATCGCGCGCCTCCACCATCACGCGCAGCAAAGGCTCGGTGCCGCTGGCGCGGATGAGCACACGCCCCGTATCGCCCAGCTCGGCCTGGACGGCCTCGGTGGCCTCTTCCAATTGGGTGTTGCGCTTCCAGTCCTGGCCCGGCTGCAGCCGCACGTTGAGCAGCACCTGGGGAAACAGCTGCACGGACGACAGCCACTGCGACAGGCTCTTGCCCGAGCGCACGCAAGCTTGCAGCACCTGCAGCGCGCTGACCAGGCCGTCGCCCGTGGTGTGCTTGTCCAGCGCCAGCAAATGGCCCGAGCCCTCACCGCCCAGGATCCAGCCCTGGCGGTGCAGCTCTTCCAGCACATAGCGGTCGCCGACCTTGGCACGCACAAAGCCCACGCCCTGGGACTTCAGCGCCACCTCCACGGCCATATTGGTCATCAGCGTGCCCACGGCGCCCGGCACGGCCTCGCCGCGCGCCAGCCTGTCGGCTGCCAGCAGATACAGCAGTTCGTCGCCGTTGTAGAGCCGCCCTGCCGCATCGACCAGCAGCAGCCGGTCGGCATCGCCATCCAGCGCCACGCCGAAATCGGCCTTGTTGGCGCGCACGGCCAGCACCAGAGCCTCAGGGTGCGTGGCACCCACGTCTTCGTTGATGTTGAGTCCATCGGGCGCACAGCCTATGGCCACCACATCGGCCCCCAGTTCATGGAAGACCTTGGGTGCGATCTGATAGGCCGCGCCATGGGCCGCATCGACAACGATCTTCACGCCCTTGAGCGTGAGTGCATGGTCAAAGGTGCTCTTGCAGAACTCGATGTAGCGGCCCGCCGCGTCTTCAAGGCGCCGGGCCTTTCCCAGAGCGGCAGAGTCGGCCCACACGGGATCTTCGGTCAAGGCCTGCTCGACCTCTTCCTCCCAGGCATCGGGCAGCTTGGTGCCCTGGGCGCTGAAGAACTTGATGCCGTTGTCGTAGTAAGGGTTGTGGCTGGCGCTGATGACCACACCCAGGCTGGCGCGCTGGGCGCGCGTCAGGTAGGCCACGCCCGGGGTGGGCAGGGGACCGAGCAGCATCACGTCCACGCCGGCCGAGTTGAAGCCGGACTCCAAGGCACTTTCCAGCATGTAGCCCGAGATCCGGGTGTCCTTGCCGATCAGCACCATCGGGCGGGCTTCCTTGCGCCGCAGCACACGGCCCACGGCGTGCGCCAGGCGTAGCGCGAAGTCGGGGGTGATGGGCGAGCGGCCCACCAGGCCGCGAATTCCATCGGTACCAAAATATGTGCGTGCCATAGTGCTCCTTTGTTGTTCAGTTGTTGTCGTGCATGGTCTGCCAGACCGTCAATGCCGCCACCGTATCGGCCACGTCGTGCACGCGCACCACGCGCGCGCCCCGCTCCACCGCCAGCAGCGCCGCCGCCACACTGGGCACCATGCGCTGGCCCTGCGCAAGGCCACTGACCTGCCCGAGCGAGCCCTTGCGCGACCAGCCCGCCAGCAGCGGGAAGTCTAGGCCCAGCAATTCCTGCTGGCGCGCAAGCAGCGAAAAATTCTGTGCCACGCTTTTGCCGAAGCCGATGCCGTAGTCCCAGACAATGCGCTCGCGCGCCACACCCCGAGCCAGCAGGGCATCGCTGTGCAACTGCAGGAAATCGCGCACGGCGGGCACGGCATCGCCTTGCATGGGCGTGGTCTGCATGTCCTGCGGCGTGCCATGCATGTGCATGAGACAGATGCCGCAGCGCGGGTGCGCGGCCACCACCTGCTGCGCGCCCGGCTGGCGCAGCGCCCAGATGTCGTTGACGATATCGGCCCCAAGGTCCAGCACGGCCTGCATGACCTCGGGCTTGTAGGTATCGACGGAGACAGGCACGCCCAGTTGCACCGCGCCCTGCACCACGGGCAGCACGCGCCGCAATTCCTCGTCCAGCGGCACGGCCGGTGATCCGGGCCTGGTGGACTCGCCGCCGATGTCGAGGATGTGCGCGCCTTCACCGATCAGCTGCTCTGCATGCCGCAAGGCCCGCTCCACCGTGTTGTGCCGCCCACCATCGGAAAACGAGTCGGGCGTCACGTTGACGATGCCCATGACCAGTGGACGCTGAAGGTCTAGAACAAAGCGCGAAGTCTGCCATTGATGCGGCATGGGATTTCCTGAAGGTAGGCGCTTGCCGGACCGGGTCCCTCGCTCGGCCGTTGCGGGCGATTGAGCACATCCTGCAAGCAAAGCAAAAGGGCCCCTCGGGGCCCTTTGCATGGGATTGGCAGATTCTGCGGCAAGCAGATCAGGCCGTGGTGGGCGCAGGGTCGGCATCCACTGCCGGCGTGCCGCCGGACGAGTTGCCACCGTCGGAAGACGGCGGGTTGCGCGGCACCCAGTCCTTGGGAGGACGCGGCTCGCGGCCGGCCATGATGTCATCGAGTTGCTCGGCGTCGATGGTTTCCCAGTCGAGCATGGCCTTGGCCATGGCATGCATCTTGTCGGAGTTGTCCTCGATCAGCTTGCGCGCCAGTCCGTACTGCTCGTCGATGATGCGGCGAACCTCCTGGTCCACCTTCTGCATCGTCTGCTCGCTCATGCTGTTGGTCTTGCTCATCGAGCGACCCAGGAAAGGCTCGCCTTCCTGCTCCGCATAGACCATGGGACCCAGCGCGTCGGTCATGCCGTAGCGCGTGACCATGTCGCGTGCGATCTGCGTGGCCCGCTCGAAGTCGTTGCTCGCGCCCGTGGTCATCTGGTTCATGAACACTTCTTCGGCAATGCGTCCACCGAACAGCATGGCGATCTGGTTGAGCATGAACTCCTTGTCGTAGGAGTAGCGGTCCTTCTCGGGCAGGCTCATCGTCACGCCCAGCGCACGGCCGCGCGGGATGATGGTGACCTTGTGCACGGGATCGCACTTGGGCAGCAGCTTGCCGATCAGTGCGTGGCCCGCCTCGTGGTAGGCCGTGTTGCGGCGCTCTTCCTCGGGCATGACCATGCTCTTGCGCTCGGGGCCCATGATGATCTTGTCCTTGGCCTTCTCGAAGTCCTGCATCTCGACGGTACGCGCATTGCGGCGCGCGGCCATCAGGGCGGCTTCGTTGCAGAGGTTGGCCAGATCGGCACCCGACATGCCGGGCGTGCCGCGGGCGATCACGCCCGGATTCACGTCCTGGCCGACAGGAATCTTGCGCATGTGCACATTGAGGATCTGCTCGCGGCCGCGGATATCGGGCAGCGTCACATACACCTGGCGGTCGAAACGGCCGGGGCGCAGCAGCGCCGCATCCAGGATGTCCGGACGGTTGGTCGCAGCCACGACGATCACGCCGAGGTTGGTCTCGAAGCCGTCCATCTCGACCAGCATCTGGTTCAGGGTCTGTTCACGCTCATCGTTGCCACCGCCCAGGCCTGCGCCGCGCTGGCGGCCCACGGCGTCGATTTCATCGATGAAGATGATGCAGGGTGCATTCTTCTTGGCGTTCTCGAACATGTCGCGCACACGGGCAGCGCCCACGCCGACGAACATTTCCACGAAGTCGGAGCCCGAGATGCTGAAGAACGGAACCTTGGCTTCACCAGCGATGGACTTGGCCAGCAGCGTCTTGCCGGTACCCGGAGGCCCGACCAGCAGCAGGCCACGCGGAATGCGGCCGCCGAGCTTCTGGAACTTGTTGGGGTCCTTCAGGAAGTCCACGACTTCCTTGACCTCTTCCTTGGCTTCGTCGCAGCCTGCAACGTCGGCAAAGGTCACGGTGTTGTTGTTCTCGTCCAGCATGCGGGCCTTGCTCTTGCCGAAGCTGAAAGCACCGCCCTTGCCGCCGCCCTGCATCTGGCGCATGAAGTACACCCACACGCCGATCAACAGCAGCATGGGACCCCAGCTGACGAGCAGGGTCATGAGGACCGAGCCTTCTTCGCGGGGCTTGACGTCGAACTTGACGTTGTTGTTGATCAGGTCACCCACGAGCCCGCGATCCAGGTAGGTGGCTGTAGTGCGCACCTTGCGGTCATCGTTGGTCGTGGCCACGATCTCGGTGCCGCCGGGGCTTTCCTGGATGGTGGCGCTCTTGATGCGGTTGCTTCGCACCTCTTCCAGGAACTCGGAGTAACCGACATGGGACGCGCCGGCGCCGCCACGGGTGTCAAATTGTTTGAACACCGTAAACAGCACCATGGCGATGACCAGCCAGACGGCAATTTTTGAAAACCACTGATTGTTCAAGCGGGGCTCCAATGGGGATACAGATAAAACGACTTCCAGCGTGCTCGAAGCGTATTTGCGGTTCATTTTAGGTGTTTCAAGCTGGCTGGTCGCCTATATCCCTCTATAGCAGCCATAGCTTGAATGCGGTCTTGACCCGCGTCAGGGCCGCGCCGGGCGGCTGTGCAGGGCTACTTGAGCCCCATGCCCACCAGAAACGTCTCCGAAGACTTGTCGCGCGAGGACTTGGGCTTGATCGGCTTGACCACCTTGAAGGTCTGCCGGAACAGCGCTACCAGGTCGTCGTAGGCCCCGCCGTGGAAGAGCTTCACGACCAGGGCCCCTTCAGGTTTCATATGGTGGATGGAGAAATCAACCGCCAGCTCCACCAGCAGCGCAATGCGCGCCGCATCCGTCGTCCCGTTGCCCGACAGGTTGGGAGCCATGTCGGAGACCACCACATCGGCCTTGCCGCCGCCCAGCGCTTCCTGCAGCTGCGCCAGCACCGGCTCCTCGCGAAAATCGCCCAGAATGAACTGCACGCCCTCGATGGGCTCCATGGGCAGCAGATCCAGCGAGATGATCCGGCCATTGAGCGCGCCCACCGCCGCGCCTTCTGGCGACAGGCAGCGGCGCACATACTGGCTCCACGCCCCGGGCGTAGAGCCCAGGTCCACCACCGTGGCACCCGGCCGGATGAGCTTGAGCTGCTCGTCTATCTCCTTGAGTTTGTAGGCCGCGCGAGCGCGGTAGCCGTCCTTTTGGGCGGCTTTGACGTAAGGATCGTTGACGTGGCTGTTGAGCCAAGCCTTGTTGACCTTCTTGCTTTTTGTTTGGACTTTCATGCTGGATTCTTTCAGCCTCGATAATACGGCCATGCCCCAAATTCAATTGACTCCCGCCGAGCGCCGGGAACACCGCGCCAACGCACACCACCTGGACCCCGTGGTCCTCATCGGAGGTGACGGCCTGACGGCTGCCGTGCAAAAGGAGGTCAACGCCGGCCTTAACGCACATGGCCTGATCAAGGTCCGTGTCTTCAACGACGACCGCGCCGCACGCGAGCAGATGTATCTGCAGCTGTGCGACGAACTTGGCGCTGCACCCATTCAACACATCGGCAAGCTGCTGGTGCTCTGGCGCCCCATGCCGGAGAAGGAAAAAGCCGTCGACGAGAACCGCATGCCCGGTCCTCGCGATGTCAAGCTGCTCAAGTTCAGCAAGCGCTCGGGCCAGAAGCCCGAAGTCAAGCAGATCCGTGTGCTGGGCAACCAGCGCCTGACGGCAGGTGGCCAGGTCAAGCGCGCCAAGCCCAAGCAAAAGTCGGTCAAGAAGCGCCAGGCAGACTGAGTCAGCCGCATCCATGACCGTAGCATCCCATGCCGCCAGCGTGGCCCAGGCCGCGCAACCGCCCTCCGCCTCCCCCTCTGCGCAGCAGCGCTTCGTGATCTGCATGAAGTGGGGCAAGAAGTACGGTCCGGAGTATGTCAACAGGCTCTACGCCATGGTGCGTCGGCATCTGAAGGGCGATTTTCGCCTTGTCTGCCTGACCGATGACGGCGTGGGGATTCGTGACGAAGTCGAATGCCTGCCCATTCCGCCGCTGAACCTGCCCGCCGGCATTCCCGAGCGTGGCTGGAACAAGCTGGCCACCTTCAGCGCCGACCTGCATGGCCTGCGCGGCACGGCGCTGTTTCTTGACGTGGACGTGGTCATCACCGGGCCGCTGGACGATTTTTTCACCGAGCCCGGCGAATTCCTGATCATCCACGACTACAAGCGTCCCTGGCGCATCACGGGCAACTCCTCGGTGTACCGCTTCGAGCTGGGTGCCCACCCCGAGGTACTGGACTACTTCCGCACGCATTTCGAAGAGATCCGCAGCAGCTTCCGCAACGAGCAGGCCTACCTGTCCGACATGCTGCACAAGCAGGGCAAGCTCAAGTACTGGCCGCAGGCCTGGTGCCCCAGCTTCAAGTACCACTGCATTCCCGCATGGCCGACGAACTACTGGAAGCCGCCCTTCGTGCCGGATGGTGCACGCGTGGTCATCTTCCACGGAGAATGCAACCCGCCCGACGCGTTGGCCGGCCGGCGCAATCGGCGCTTTCGCTATATCCAGCCTGCTACCTGGGTGGCCGAGCACTGGCACGAGTGAGCAGCTCGGCCCACAAAAAAACGCCCGCGCTTGCGGGCGTTTTCGTTTGGCATGGCACCGAACCGGCAGGACCGGGCTCAGGCCGTGGCCTCGGCTTTCGTTTGAGACGGACTGCCTATGCGCCACAGCACGACGAGCGCACACAGCCACTGCAGCGCATACATCACCGTGCCCACGCTGTGCCACAGCTTGAGGTTGTCGCGTGCAACGATGCGCGGCGACACGCCGTACTGGACCAGAAATGCCAGCAGCATGCCTGCGATCACAAAGCCCAGACAGGCCTTGGCCCAGGGCTGCAGGACCTGCTCCTTGCTGCGCCGGGACAGGACCAGCAGCAGGGCCGCGCAGGCGATGGACACCCAGGTCTGCGCAGCAAACAGCTTGGCTGCCATGAAGCCCGCGACAGCCGGCGTGGGCAATTGGGCGAACAGCATGGGTACGGCCATGAAGCCGATGGCCGACAGGCTGCCCCACCACAGGGCAGCAGCCAGCAGGGGAATGCGCTCGTACAGGTTGCTCATGGGCTTAGGCCTTCCTCAATGATCGAGGCACAGGCGCCGACGCATCAGAGGTAGCGCACCGACACCACTTCATAGCGGCGCTCGCCGCCTGGTGCCTGCACGACGGCGGTATCGCCCTCTTCCTTGCCGATCAGCGCGCGCGCGATGGGGCTGGAGACGTTGATCAGGCCCAACTTGAGGTCGGCCTCGTCCTCGCCGACGATCTGGTACTTGACCGTGTCGCCGCTGTCTTCATCCTCGAGCTCCACCGTTGCACCGAAGACCACGCGGCCACCGGCATCCACGGAAGAGGGATCGATGATCTGGGCAGCCGACAGCTTGCTCTCGACCTCGGCAATGCGGCCTTCGATGAAGCCCTGGCGGTCCTTGGCGGCCTCGTATTCGGCGTTTTCGCTCAGGTCGCCCTGGGCACGTGCCTCGGCGATGGCCTGGATGATGGAGGGACGCTCCACGGTTTTCAGGCGGTGCAGTTCGTCCTTGAGCTTCTCGGCTCCGCGCTTGGTGATGGGAATGGTGGCCATTGAAAAGTCTCCATGTTCAGCGAACGCCGCGCGCTGCGCGGTTTCTTTGGTACAGGCGGGCCGGCGACTTTGCGGCTGGACCTGCACCCCAAAAGCAAACCGCCGCACGTTGCCGCGCGGCGGTTTCATCGAATGATTCGTTCCATTATGCCGTGTTTACCCACCCGAAATGGTGGGATAACCCGGCGGCACTGTCGGACAGTGCCGCTCGCTGCGCGCCATCAAAAAACAGGCGCAGCGGCAATGGAAGGATCTCAGGCAGCCTGCAGTTGGGCGTGCAATTCCTGGACCGAGTGCACGTCCATGTTGCCCATGGACTTCATGCCTTCGACGGCAGCTTCTGCACCGAAGATGGTCGTGAAGGTGGTCACACGCGCCAGCAGAGCGCTGGTACGGATGGCACGCGAGTCGGCGATGGCATTGCGGCGCTCCTCCACCGTGTTGATGACCATGGCGATCTCGCCGTTCTTGATCATGTCCACGATGTGGGGGCGGCCTTCGGTCACCTTGTTGACGAGCTGCACCTCGATGCCGGCCTCGGAGATGGCCGCTGCCGTGCCGCGCGTGGCGCACAGCACAAAGCCCATCGCAGCCAGCTCCTTGGCCACGGCCACGGCACGCGGCTTGTCGGCGTTCTTCACGGTCAGGAAGACCTTGCCCTGGGTCGGCAGCGTGACGCCGGCGCCCAGTTGGCTCTTGACGAAGGCTTCGCCAAAGGTCTTGCCCACGCCCATGACTTCGCCGGTGGACTTCATCTCGGGGCCGAGGATGGTGTCCACGCCAGGGAACTTCACGAACGGGAAGACGGCTTCCTTGACGCTGAAGTACGGCGGCGTGACTTCCTTGGTGATGCCCTGCTGGGCCAGCGTGTCGCCGGCCATGCAGCGCGCAGCCACCTTGGCCAGCTGGATGCCGGTGGCCTTGGAGACGAAGGGCACGGTGCGCGAGGCGCGCGGGTTGACTTCCAGCACGTAGATCACGTCGCCGTCGGCCGTTTCCTTGATGGCGAACTGCACGTTCATCAGGCCGACCACGCTCAGCGCGTTGGCCATGGCGGCAGTCTGGCGCTTGATCTCGGCCACGGTCTCGGGCTTGAGGTAGTAAGGCGGCAGCGAGCAGGCGGAATCGCCCGAATGCACGCCAGCCTGCTCGATGTGCTCCATCACGCCGCCGATGAAGACGGCGCCTTCGCGGTCGCGCACGCAGTCCACATCGCACTCGATGGCGTTGGACAGGAAGTGGTCCAGCAGCACGGGCGAGTCGTTGCTGACCTTGACGGCTTCGCGCATGTAGCGCTCCAGGTCGCGCTGCTCGTGCACGATTTCCATGGCACGGCCGCCCAGCACATAGCTGGGACGCACGACCAGGGGGTAGCCCAGGCCGGCCGCCTTTTCCAGCGCTTCGGGCTCGGTACGGGCCGTGGCATTGGGCGGCTGGCGCAGGCCCAGCTCATGCAGCAGCTTCTGGAAGCGCTCGCGGTCTTCGGCCGCGTCGATCATGTCGGGCGTGGTGCCGATGATGGGCACGCCTTCCTTTTCAAGACCCAGCGCAAGCTTCAGGGGCGTCTGGCCGCCGTACTGCACGATGACGCCAACAGGCTTCTCGACAGCCACGACTTCGAGCACGTCTTCCAGCGTCAGCGGCTCGAAGTACAGGCGATCCGACGTGTCGTAGTCGGTGGACACGGTCTCGGGGTTGCAGTTGACCATGATGGTTTCATAGCCGTCCTCGCGCATGGCGAGCGCAGCATGCACGCAGCAGTAGTCGAACTCGATGCCCTGGCCGATGCGGTTTGGGCCACCGCCCAGCACCATGATCTTTTTCTTGTCCGTCGGCTCGGCTTCGCACTCCTCGTCATAGGTGGAGTACATGTAGGCCGTGTCGGTGGCGAACTCGGCAGCGCAGGTGTCCACACGCTTGAACACGGGGCGCACGCCCAGTGCCTTGCGTGCCTCGCGCACGGCCTTCTCATTGCTGTGCAGCAGCTTGGCCAGGCGACGGTCGGAGAAGCCCTTTTGCTTGAGCGTGCGCAGCGTGGTGGCGTCCAGTGCGGCCAGCGCGGCATCGCCCTTTTCCTCGTAGACCTGGTCCAGTTCGAGTTCGATCTTCACGATCTCTTCGATCTGCACGAGGAACCACTTGTCGATCTTGGTGATGTTGTGCACCTCGTCCAGCGTCCAGCCGGCAGCGAAGGCATCGCCCACATACCAGATGCGGTCCGGACCTGGCTCGCCGAGTTCCTTTTCGAGGATTTCGCGGTCCTGGGTCTTTTCGTTCATGCCGTCCACGCCGACTTCCAGGCCGCGCAGCGCTTTCTGGAAAGACTCCTGGAAGGTACGGCCAATGGCCATGACCTCGCCCACGGACTTCATCTGCGTGGTCAGGCGGTTGTCGGCAGCGGGGAACTTCTCGAACGCGAAACGCGGGATCTTGGTGACCACGTAGTCGATCGAGGGCTCGAACGAAGCGGGCGTCTTGCCGCCCGTGATGTCGTTCTTGAGTTCGTCCAGCGTATAGCCCACGGCCAGCTTGGCAGCGACCTTGGCGATGGGGAAGCCCGTGGCCTTGGAGGCCAGCGCCGAGGAACGCGACACGCGCGGGTTCATCTCGATGACGATCATGCGGCCGTCCTTCGGATTCACCGAGAACTGCACGTTGGAGCCGCCCGTGTCCACACCGATCTCGCGCAGCACCGCCAGCGAGGCGTTGCGCATGATCTGGTATTCCTTGTCGGTCAGCGTCTGCGCGGGTGCCACGGTGATCGAGTCGCCGGTGTGCACGCCCATGGGGTCCAGGTTCTCGATGGAGCAGATGATGATGCAGTTGTCCGCCTTGTCGCGGACGACTTCCATCTCGTATTCCTTCCAGCCGAGCAGCGATTCCTCGATCAGCAGCTCATTGGTCGGGGACGCTTCCAGGCCGCGCTTGCAGATGGTCTCGAACTCTTCGGGGTTGTAGGCAATGCCGCCGCCCGTGCCGCCCAGCGTGAAGCTGGGGCGGATGACGGTGGGAAAGCCCATTTCCTTTTGCACGGCCCAGGCTTCGTCCATCGAATGGGCGATGCCCGAGCGCGCCGAACCCAGGCCGATGCGCGTCATCGCATCCTTGAACTTGAGGCGATCCTCGGCCTTGTCGATGGCCTCGGGAGTTGCGCCGATCAGCTCGACCTTGTACTTGTGCAGCACGCCGTTGCGCCACAGATCCAGCGCGCAGTTCAGCGCGGTCTGGCCGCCCATGGTCGGCAGGATGGCGTCGGGACGCTCCTTGGCAATGATCTTCTCGACCGTCTGCCAGGTGATGGGCTCGATGTAGGTGACGTCGGCCGTGGCCGGGTCGGTCATGATCGTGGCAGGGTTGCTGTTGATCAGGATGACCTTGTAGCCCTCTTCGCGCAACGCCTTGCAGGCCTGCACGCCGGAGTAGTCAAACTCGCAGGCCTGGCCGATGACGATGGGACCGGCGCCAATGATCAGAATGCTTTTGAGGTCGGTGCGCTTAGGCATTTTTGTGTTTCTCCATCAGCGCCGTGAAGCGGTCAAACAGGTAGGCGATATCGTGCGGGCCGGGCGAAGCCTCGGGGTGGCCCTGGAAGCAGAACGCAGGCTTGTCCTTGTGCTCAAGGCCTTGCAGCGTGCCGTCGAACAGGCTGATGTGCGTGGCGCGCAGCGTGTCGGGCAGGGACTCCATCTCCACGGCAAAACCGTGGTTCTGACTGGTGATGCTGACCCGGCCGTTGTCCAGGTCCTTGACGGGATGGTTGGCGCCGTGGTGGCTGTTGGCCATCTTGAAAGTCTTGGCGCCAGCGGCCAGGGCCATGATCTGGTGACCCAGGCAGATGCCGAAGACGGGCTTGCCGGACTCCACCAGCTCCTTGGTGGCGGCAATGGCGTAGTCGCAGGGCTCCGGGTCGCCAGGGCCGTTGGACAGGAAAACGCCGTCGGGGTTGAGTGCCAGCACATCCTTGGCGGGCGTCTTGGCCGGCACCACGGTCAGCTTGCAGCCGCGCTCGGCCAGCATGCGCAGGATGTTGAACTTCACGCCGAAGTCATAGGCCACCACATGGAAACGCGGGGCCCGCTGCTGGCCGTAGCCTTCGCCCAGCTTCCACTCGGTTTCCGTCCATTCGTACTGCTGGGCGGCGCTCACCACCTGGGCCAGATCCAGGCCCTTCATGCTGGGGGCCGCCTTGGCTGCAGCCAGTGCCTCGTCGATGCGCGCCTGGGTCACTTCTTCGCCAGCGGCCAAACCGACGATGGCGCCGTTTTGTGCGCCCTTGTCGCGCAGCAGCCGTGTGAGCTTGCGCGTGTCGATGTTGGCAATCGCCACCGTGCCGCTGCGCGTGAGGTAGTCGGGCAGGGTCTCGGACTTGCGGAAGTTGCTGGCCAGCAGCGGAAGGTTCTTGATGATCAGGCCCGCCGCATGGACCTTGCCAGCCTCGACATCCTCTGCGTTGACGCCGTAGTTGCCGATGTGCGGATACGTGAGCGTCACGATCTGCTGGCAGTAGCTGGGGTCGGTGAGGATTTCCTGGTAGCCGGTGATTGCCGTGTTGAAAACGACTTCACCAACCGTGGTGCCTTGCGCACCGATCGAGTTGCCAACAAAGACCGTGCCGTCTGCGAGCGCCAGGATGGCGGATGGGAATGCTCCCTTGAGAGACAAAAGCACTGGGTTCTCCGGTTCTAATTACGGTTACGCCCAGCGTGCCGCACGGACGGATCCGGGCGGGTTATAGCTTGTCTGCAGGGGGTGGCGAGGAAGCGTCGCTAGGCGTAGTGTGGAATGCTTGAAAGCCGCCCATTATAGGCTGGTCGTGCTTCAGCCTCCTGACAGGAGGCGGGATTACCCTTGACGTGAGCCGGCACTCACGCTGCTTGCGTGCAGGCATATCGCCGCTGCTGCAGCCACGTTCAGCGACTCCTCACCGCCTGGCTGGCCGATGCGCACATGCTGCGCTGCCCGCTGCATCAGCGCCTCGCCAACACCCTGCCCTTCATGGCCCATGGCCCAGGCACAAGGCCAGGGCAGCGCGGCATTGTGAATCAGTTCGCCCTGGTGGGAACTGGTCACGATCAGGGGCAAGCCAAGCGCATCCAGGTCTTCGGGCGAGGCCGACTCGACCAGTTGCAGACCGAAATGCGCCCCCATGCCGGCGCGCAGCACCTTCTGGCTCCACAGCGCAGCCGTGCCCTTCAGGGCCACGACCTGGCTGAAACCGAAGGCAGCGGCACTGCGCAGGATGGAGCCCACGTTGCCTGCGTCCTGCACGCGGTCCAACACCACCGTGGCCACGCCTGCACGGATGATCTCCGATGCCTGCCAGTCCATCAGAAAACCGATGCGCGCCGGAGACTCCAGGCCGCTGACTTCGGCAAACAGGGCATCTGCCAGCACCACGCACTTGCCTGCGCCCTGCACCCATTCCAGCGGCACCAGCGGCCAGAAGGATTCGGCCACCACGGCCACGGAGGGTTGCATGCCACGCGCCAGCGCGGCACGGCACAGATGGTCCCCCTCCAGCCAGACGCGCCCTTGCTTGCGGTAGGCCCCACTGTCCTGGACAAGCCTGCGCAAATCCTTGACCAGGACGTTGTCACGGGACTGGATCAATGTGGCGGCGGGTTGTCGGCTCATGGTGAAGCTTTCGGGCAAAGGGAACAGCGCGCCACGGGCGCAGAAAGAAACGGCAAAGGCGCTCAGGCAGACAGCAGCAAGGCCTGCGCGCCCTGCGCCGCAGCTGCCACGCGGGCAGCGGCCAGGGGCTCGGCCATGCGAGCAATGCTCACGACATGGGCCACCGGCGCGAAGGTTCGCCGGTGCTCCTCGCAGGCACCGTGCAGGCGCAGCGCCGCAAGGTGGGCCGCCGTGCCGTAGCCCTTGTGGCCGTCGAAGCCGTATTCCGGATATTGCTCATGCAGCCGTTCGCACCAGCGGTCGCGCGTGACCTTGGCCAGAATGGAGGCGGCCGAGATGGCCTGCACCAGGGAGTCCCCCTTGACGATGGCCTCGGCCTGCACATCCAGCACGGGCAGCTGGTTGCCATCCACCAGCACGAGCACCGGCTTCAGGCGCAGGCCCAGCACCGCGCGGCGCATGGCCAGCAGCGTGGCCTGCAGGATGTTCAGGCGATCAATCTCTTCGACCGAGGCCTCGGCAATGCTGCAGCACAGCGCCTTGGCACGGATCTCGTCATAGAGTGCCTCGCGGCGCGCAGCCGTGAGCTTCTTGGAATCGTTCAGGCCCTCGATGGGATTGAGATCGTCAAGAATGACAGCAGCGGCCACGACAGGGCCGGCCAACGGGCCGCGGCCCGCTTCGTCCACGCCCGCAACCAACCCCGGCGGATGCCAGGGCAGGCACGCCTGTTCAGGCGGCAGTGGGGGCAATGATTTTCTCGATCGCATGGGCGGCCAGTTCGGCAGTATCGCGCCGCAATTCATGGTGCAGCGCTGTGAAGCGCTGTACCAGCGCCTCGACGGTTGAAGGGGAATGTTCGCACGCCTGCAGCCATTGCAGCACAGCCGCGCTCAGCGCCTGGGGCGTTGCCGCATCCTGGATCAGCTCGGGCACGACGAAATCGCCGCACAGGATGTTGGGCAGGCCCACCCAGGGCTGCAACTGCTTGCCACGCATCAGGCGCCAGCTCCAGGGGTGCATGTTGTAGCCGATCACCATGGGACGCTTGTACAACGCGGCTTCCAGCGTGGCCGTGCCGCTGGCGATCAACGTCACGTCGCAGGCTGCCAATGCATCATGGGACTGGCCGCGCACGATGTGCAGCGACGAGGCCATGCCGGACTCCTGGGCAATGCGCCGCAACTCGTCCAGTTGCGAAGGCACGGCAGGCACTACTATTTTAATAGCTGGCAGCGCCTTCCGGACCAAAGCTGCAGCCTGAAAGAAACGGGCTGCAAGATAGCGGATTTCGGAGCGTCGGCTGCCGGGCAGCACGGCCAGCACCAGTCCATCTTCCGGCAGACCCAGCCGACGGCGCGCGGCGGCACGGTCGGGCTGCAGCGGAATCACGCTGGCCAGGGGATGGCCCACGTAGGTGGCATCTATGCCGTGGCGGGCCAGCAACTCGGGCTCGAAGGGAAAGATGCACAGCACATGGTCGGCCGCATGCCGGATTTTCTCGACGCGATCGGCACGCCAGGCCCAGATCGAGGGGCAGACGAAATGCACGGTCTTGATGCCCGCAGCCCGCAGATCGGTCTCCAGGCCCAGGTTGAAGTCGGGCGCATCGATGCCGACAAAAACGGCTGGCGGCTGCTTGAGCAGGCGCTGGCGCAACTGCCGGCGGATGTTCAGAATCTCGGCCAGTCGACGAAACACTTCCCAGCTGTAGCCATGCACGGCCAGCCGCTCGCAGGACCACCATGCCTCAAAACCGCGCTGCTGCATTTGGGGCCCGCCGATGCCAAAGGCCGAAGCCTCGGGCCAGCGGGCCTGCAGCCCACCCAGGAGCAAGGACGCCAGCAGGTCGCCTGAGGTTTCCCCGGCGACCATGGCAATCGATGGACTCAGGCGCGCCAATGGCGCCGCGTTATCTGTCATGCCGTCCTTTCGCGCGCCGGATCAGCGCGCAATGCCCCGGGTCGAAGCGGCCAGAAAATCCAGCATCAGCGATACATCGGCAGCGGCCTCGGGCTGCTCGCCAGCCAGCGCTCCAATGGCGTCGCGCGCGGCCTCCAGGGTCAGCCCCTGGCGATACAGCAGACGGTGCATCTGCTTGATGGCCTGGATACGCTGCGGCCCGAATCCGCGCCGGCGCAGGCCTTCGATATTGAAGCCACGCACGGCCAGGGGATTGCCATCCACCATCATGAAGGGCGGCACATCCTGCGAGATATGGCTGGCAAAGCCCGCCATGGCATGGGCGCCCACCTTGGTGAACTGGTGCACGCCCGTCAGGCCGCCCAGGATCACATGGTCGCCCACATGCACGTGGCCGGCCAGGGTGGCGTTATTGGCCAGGATGGTGTGGCTGCCCACGACGCAGTCGTGGGCCACATGCACATAGGCCATGATCCAGTTGTCGTCGCCGATGGTCGTGACACCCTGGTCCTGCACGGTGCCCGCATTGAAGGTGCAGAACTCGCGCACAGTGTTGCGGTCACCGATGACAAGCCGCGTGGGCTCGCCTGCGTACTTCTTGTCCTGGGGCTGCGCGCCCAGGGACGCGAACTGGAAAATCCGGTTGTCGCAACCAATGCGGGTATGGCCTTCGACAACGCAATGCGCGCCAATCGTGGTGCCGGCGCCGATTTCCACATGCGGCCCGATGACGGCATAGGGGCCGACCGACACCGATGAATCCAGCTGTGCAGCGGAATCTATCAGTGCCGTGGGATGGATGCGTTCAATGCCAGCCATGCGCCCGTCAGCCCACGTTGCGCATGGTGCACATCAGCTCGGCTTCGCAGGCTACTTCGTCCTCGACGCGGGCCACGCCCTTGAACTTCCAGATGCCGCCGCGAACGCGGTCGATGGTGATCTCCAGCACCAGCTGGTCGCCCGGCTCCACGGGGCGCTTGAAGCGCGCACCGTCGATGCCCACGAAGTAGTAGATGTTGTTTTCGTCGGGAACCTGGCCCATGGCATCGAAGGCCAGCAGGCCGGCAGCCTGCGCCAGCGCCTCCAGGATGAGCACGCCCGGCATGACGGGACGGCCTGGGAAATGGCCCATGAAATAGGGCTCGTTGAACGTGACGTTCTTGATCGCCTTGATGCGTGTATTGCGCTCAAGCTCCGTGACCTTGTCCACCAGCAGGAAGGGGTAGCGGTGGGGCAGTTGCTTGAGAATTGCGTGAATATCCATCATTGCGTTCCGTTATGGCCTTGATCCGCCGATTGCTGCAGTTGCCGCTCCAGGGCCTTGATGCGATCGCGCATGGAGTGCAGCTGCTTCAGCGTCGCAGCATTTTTTTCCCATTTGGCGTTTTCATCCACGGGAAACATGCCCGTGTAAACACCTGATTGTGTCAGCGAACGGGTCACTACCGTCGCTGCCGAAATATGCACCCTGTCGGCCAGCTGCAGATGGCCCAGCACGATGGCGCCGCCTCCCACGGTGCAATGCGCGCCAATGCGCGCGCTGCCGGCCACCCCCACGCAACCGGCCATGGCCGTATGCTTGCCGACGTGCACGTTGTGACCGATCTGGATCAGATTGTCGAGCTTGACCCCGTCCTCGATCACCGTGTCGTCCAGCGCTCCGCGGTCTATGCAAGTGTTGGCGCCGATTTCCACATCGTCGCCTATCCGCACGCCACCGAGCTGCTCGATCTTCACCCATGCTCCGTTCTCAGGCGCAAACCCGAAGCCGTCCGCTCCCAGCACCACGCCGGAATGCAGCAGACAGCGCGCGCCCACATGGCAGTTCTCGCCAATGGTGACGCGCGACTTGAGCACGGTGTGGGCACCGATGGTGGCACCCTCTTCAACCACGCAGAGCGGGCCGATCGTGGCAGAGGCATCAACGATGGCAGTCTCGTGCACCACCGCGCTTGGATGGATACCGGCCGGCGCCACAGACCTGCAGTTCCGCTTCCACCACTGCGTGGCCCTGGCGAAGTAGGCATACGGGTCAGGGACCACGATGCAGGCACCCCGCTGCTGCGCCAGCTCACGCATGGCGGGCGCCACAATAACGCAGGCCGCCTCGGAGGCGGCCAGTTGCTGGCGGTAGCGGGGGTTGCTCAGAAAACTGAGATCCCCGGCCCCGGCGGAATCCAGCGGCGCGATGCGGGAGATGGGCATCTCCCTTTCGCCACCGACCAGTTCGCCACCGAGTGCATCGAGGATCTGACCCAACAATACGCTCACGGCATGCAGCCCTGGACGCTGGCTTACTTGCCGCCGCCGTTCAGCGCCTTGATCACTTTGTCAGTGATGTCGTACTTGGGGTTGATGTAGACGGCTTCCTGGAGGATGACGTCGTACTTCTCGGATTCGGCCACTTGCTTGACCACCTTGTTGGCGCGCTCCAGCACTTGTGCCAGCTCCTCGTTCTTGCGGGAGTTCAGGTCTTCCTGGAACTCACGGCGCTTGCGCTGGAACTCGCGATCCTGGTCCACCAGCTGACGCTGACGGGAGACGCGCTGGCTTTCGGCCATGGTGGGCGCTTCACGCTCGAACTTCTCCGAAGCGCTCTTGAGCGTATTGCCCTGGTCGACCAGTTCCTTCTCACGCTTGGAGAATTCCTGCTCCAGCTTGGACTGCGCAGCCTTGGCCGTCGACGCTTCACGGAAGATGCGGTCCGTGTTCACAAAGCCGGCCTTGAACTCTTGAGCGTGCGCAGAAACAGCCATGGCGCCAAGCAGCACAGCCAGGGAAAAATGGCTAGATAGAGATTTCATTAGAAAGAGGTTCCGATTTGGAATTGCAGTCGCTGGATTTTATCCCCGGTCTGCTTGCGGATGGGTTGAGCAAAGGCGAGACGCAGGGGGCCCAGCGGGGAAATCCAGCTGATACCCAGGCCCGTGGAAGCCCGCAGCTCCCCGAGATCGAAGTTCTCGTTGGCCCCGTAGACATTGCCCACATCGAGGAATGTAAAAAGACGCAAAGTCCTGTCATTGCCGGCACCGGGGAAGGGAATCATGAACTCTGCGTTCAAGGTCACCTTCTTGGAGCCGCCAAGCGCCAGGTTTTCCTTGGTGTCGCGCGGACCCAGCGAGCCCTGCTCGAAGCCACGCACCGAGCCCAGGCCGCCCGAGAAGAAGTTCTTGAACAGCGGGAACGGACGGCCATTGAGGCCCTTGCCGTAGCCCAGTTCACCGTTCAGTGCCAGCGTGTACTTCTTGCTCAGCGGGATGTACTGCTGGATCTGGTAGTTGGCTCGCACATAGCGGGCCTCGCCACCCACCGACCACTCGGTGTTCAGGCGCTGGTAGAGACCGGAGTTGGGCGCCAGCGCGCTGTCACGGCTGTCGCGCGACCAGCCCAGGGTCAGCGGTATGCCCGTGTTGGAGTAGCCGTACTTGTCGGCATAGTCCTTGTACGCCTGGGGCAGATAGGTGCCGGGCTTGATTTCGGAGCGCTCCACGCCACCGCCGAAATACACCGTGTCGATCTCGCTGAAGGGCACGCCAAAGCGCACGCTGCCGCCCGAGGTGACGATCTTGTAGGCCGCATCGTCGTAGTAGGGACGGTCAGTGCGGTAGTACAGGTCGTAGGTGCGCGAGATGCCGGTGTCCGTGAAGTACGGATCCGTGGTGGACAGCACCATGGTGCGGCGGTACTTGCTGGTGTTCACGTCCACGCCCAGGTAGTTGCCTGAGCCGAACACGTTTTCCTGCTTGATGCCGAACGACAGCGAAACCTTTTCAGCGCTGGAAAAACCAGCGCCCAGCTGCAGCGAGCCGGTGGGCTTTTCAGCCACCGAGATGACCAGATCCACCTGGTCGGGCGAGCCCGCCACTTCCTGGGTCTCGACATTGACCTCGGTGAAGAAGCCCAGGCGGTCCACACGGTCGCGCGACAGGCGGATCTTGTCGCCGTCGTACCAGGAGGCCTCGTACTGGCGGAATTCGCGGCGGATCACTTCGTCGCGCGTGCGGTTGTTGCCACTGAGATTGATGCGTCGCACATAAGCGCGGCGAGAAGGCTCGGCGTGCAGCACCAGGGCCACCCGGTTGGTTGCACGGTCGATGTCCGGCACGGCCTCGACGCGTGCAAAGGCAAAGCCGAAGTTGCCGAAGTGCTCGGTGAAGGCCTTGGTCGTCGCCGTGACCTGGTCGGCGTTGTAGGGCTCGCCGGGCTTGATCTTGACCAGGGACTTGAATTCGTCGTCGCGGTCGAGGTAGTTGCCCTCCAGCTTGACGCCGGAGACGACGAAACGCTCGCCTTCATGGATGTTCAGGGTCAGCGAGATGGTCTGCTTGTCGGGCGAGATGGCCACCTGGGTGGAGTCCACGCGGAACTCCAGGTAGCCACGCTGCAGGTAGTACGAGCGCAGCGTTTCCAGGTCGGCGTTGAGCTTGTTGCGCGCATAGCGGTCCGACTTGGTGTACCAGCTCATCCAGTTGCCGGTGTCCTGGTCGAACAGATCCTTGAGCGTGGATTCGCTGAAGGCCTTGTTGCCGACGATGTGGATCTCGTTGATGCGGGCCGGATCGCCCTCGGTCACCGTGAAGGTCAGGTTGACGCGGTTGCGCTCGATGGGCGTGACCGTGGTGACGACCTCCGCGCCATAAAGGCTGCGGTTGATGTACTGGCGCTTGAGCTCCTGCTCGGCACGGTCGGCCAGGGCCTTGTCGAAGGGACGACCTTCTGCCAGACCCACATCGCGCATGGCCTTTTGCAGGGTTTCCTTGTCGAACTCCTTGGTGCCGGCGAAGTTCACCTCGGCGATGGTCGGGCGTTCTTCGACGACGACAACGAGCACGTTGCCATTGGCCTCGAGGCGGATGTCCTTGAACAATCCCAGCGCGAACAGCGAGCGGATCGCAGCTGCGCCCTTGTCATCGTCATACTGGTCGCCCACGCGCAGCGGGATGGATGCGAAGACCGTGCCCGGCTCCACGCGCTGCAGGCCTTCGATGCGGATGTCCTGTACCCGGAAGGGCTCCAGCGCCCAGGCTGCATTGGCAGCCAAAACCATGGCAGCCAGGGTCGATGCAGCGCGCACGCCCAGGCGATTGATACGTTTAGTCATGAATGGATTTGCCGCCGCTGCGGCTTGCCGAAAACGGCTGAAAAGTTAGCCCCAAAGCCGGTTGATATCGTTGAAAAAGGCGACGGACATCATCATCATCAAAACCGCCACGCCTGCACGCTGCAAGCGCCCGGCCCAGACTTCCGACACGCTTCGGCCAGTCACGCCCTCCCAAAGATAATACATCAGGTGCCCGCCATCGAGCACCGGCAGGGGGAGCAAGTTGAGAACCCCCAGGCTGATGCTTATCAGCGCCAGGAACGAGAGGTATTGAACCAGGCCCATGCTGGCCGAGCGCCCCGCATAGTCGGCAATGGTCAAGGGGCCGCTGATGTTCTTGAGCGATGCCTCGCCTATCACCATGCGGCCCATCATGCGCAGCGTCAGCGACGACAGCTCCCAGGTGCGCTGCACGCCAGCCCACAGGCCTTCCAGCGGACCGCGCTGCACCAGAGCCATCTCGGGAGCACTGCCGATGTAGGCACTGATGCGGGCAATGCTCTCCTTGCCATCTTCCGAGCGGCCCAGATCGGGCAGCACGGGAATCTGCAGTTGCCTGCCATCGCGCTCCACCAGCCAGACCTGCTGTTGGACCTGGCCCGATGCACCCATCTTGCGGATGAGATTGCGCAGTTGGGTGCCGTCATCCACCGGGGTGCTGCCCACGCGCAGCACCAGGTCGCCCTGGCGCAGGCCGGCCTTTTCGGCGGCACCACCGGCAATCACCTTGTCCAGCACGGGCTGCGTCCAGGGCCCCAGCAGGCCCAGGCGCTCGAAGAAGGCGGCATCGGGCTCGCCCTGCACCTGCCCGGCCAGCGCCAGCCGCAGTTCGGACGGTGCGGTGCGCCGGCCCTGGAGCACTTCCATGCGCACCGACTCGTCATCGAGCGCGGCGCGCGTCAGTGTCCAGCGCAGATCATTGATGGAGCGGACCTCTTCCCACTCCTGGTCGCCCAAGGCGATGCGCAGCACGCGATCACCGCCCTGCACGCCCGCCATCTGCAGCACCGTGCCCGCTGGCGGCGTGGCCAATCGCGCCACGGGCTCCTGCATGCCCATCCAATTGACGATGGCCAGCAGCGCAATGGCCAGCACGAGATTGGCCACCGGGCCTGCCGCCACGATGGCCGCACGTGACCGCAGCGGCTGGGTGTTGAATGCCAGATGGCGCTGATCGGCAGGGACTTCGCCCTCACGCTCGTCGAGCATGCGCACATAGCCGCCAAGCGGCAGTGCACCGATGACGAATTCCGTGTCCGAACCTTTGCGCTTCCAGCGCAGGATGGGGCGACCGAAGCCGACGGAAAACCGAAGCACCTTCACGCCGCAGGCCACAGCGACGCGGTAGTGGCCCCACTCGTGGACGGCAATCAGCACGCCCAGCGCGACCACGAATGCAACTACGGTCAGCAACAATTGATACTCCTTTGAATCCAATGCGCACCTGGATACCGCCGCAGGCCCACCGAGAAACCCGGTCTGGCCCGCGAAGCCGGCATTACAGCTGCCACTGCCGCGCCACGGTGTGCGCGATTTCGCGGGCCTGGGCGTCCAGGGCCAGCAGGTCGTCCAGGCTGCCCAGTGTAGGCGGCAGCAAGGTTTCGAGAGTGCGCAAATTCACAGCGTGGATACGGTCAAATGCCAGGCGTCGCTCCAGGAAGGCGGCAACGGCGACTTCGTTGGAAGCATTGAGAACCGCCGTAGTTCCCTCGCTGGCGAGCAGCGCCTGCCAGGAAAGATGCAGGCCCGGAAAGCGCACGGCATCCGCCTCTTCAAAGGTCAGGGCCGACAGCTTCGCGAAATCCAGGGGCGCCGCGCCGCTGGCGATGCGCCGTGGCCAGGCCAGGCCGCAGGCGATGGGCACGCGCATGTCGGGCGTGCCCAGTTGTGCCAGCACCGAAGCATCCTTGAACTGAACCATGGAGTGCACGATCTGCTGCGGGTGGATGACGACCTTGATCTTGTCGGGAGCCATGTCGAACAGCCAGCGTGCCTCGATGACCTCCAGCGCCTTGTTCATCATGGTCGCCGAGTCCACGGAGATCTTGCGCCCCATGGAGAAGTTCGGGTGCGCGCAGGCCTGCTCCGGCGTGATCTCGGACAAGGTGGCCGGATCGCGCAGGCGAAAGGGCCCACCCGACGCCGTGAGCAGCAGACTGTCCACGCGATCGGGCCAGCTGGCTCGGTCTTCCGGCAGGCACTGGAAAATGGCCGAATGCTCGCTGTCTATGGGCAGCAGGGTCGCGCCGTGGCGCTTGACCGTGTCCATGAACAGTGCGCCGCCAACGACCAGAGCCTCCTTGTTGGCCAGCAGCAGGCGCTTGCCCGCGCGCGCGGCCGCCAGGCAAGGCGCAAGGCCCGCCGCACCGACGATGGCAGCCATGACGGCATCGACCTCGGGATGCGAGGCGATCTGCTCCAGCGCGTCTGGCGACTGCAGCACTTCGGTCGCCAATCCATTGCTGCGCAGCTGCTCAGCCAGCAGCTTCGCGTGTGGCGCGCTGGCCATGACGGCATAGGCGGGCTTGAATTCGGCGCACTGGCGCAGCATCAGGTCCACTTGCGTGGCCGCGCTGAGTGCAAAGACCTCGTAGTGCTCGCGGTGGCGCGCCACCACGTCCAGCGTATTGGTACCGATGGAGCCTGTGGAGCCCAGGACGGTGATTTTCTGCTTCATGAATGCGCGAAAGAGGAAAGCATCATGGCCAGCGGAAGGGTCGGCAGCAGGGCATCGACGCGATCAAGCACGCCGCCATGGCCGGGCAGCAGACCACTGCTATCCTTGACGCCCACGCTGCGCTTGACCAGGGATTCGACCAGGTCGCCGACCACACTCATCGCGGCCATGAACACAACCGCCAGCAGCAGGAACCAGGCCCCGCGCGCCAACAGCAACGAATAGAAACTGGGCACGGCCACCGCGTAGTGGCGGTCCGCCCAGACCCAGGCCAAGGCCAGCACCAGCACGCCGGCCATGCCGCCCCACACGCCTTCCCAGCTCTTGCCGGGACTGATGGACGGCGCGAGCTTGGACTTGGTGAATTTCAGGCCCAGGGTCCGGCCGGCGAAATAGGCAAAGACATCGGCCACCCAGACCAGCACCAGCACCGACAGCAGGAAGTTGATGCCCGTCATGCGCGCCTGCACCACGGCCACCCAGGCCAGCCACAGGGCCAGCACTCCGCCAACCAGTCGCACAGGCCCCGCAATGCGCGGCCAGCCGGCCACGCCTGCGCGCAGCAGCGCCGCGCCGCCCAGCACCCAGGCGGAGCCAGCGACCACCCAGACCGCGGTCAGAGGCCGCTCCAGCCATCCCGCGGCCCAGGTTCCCACGCACATCGCCGTGCAGATGGCACCTATGCCGATGGCTCCAGCGGAGCCAAAGCCGTTGAGACGGCCCCATTCCCAGGCACCCGCCGCCATGAGCACGAGCACCACCACGGCGAACGGAACGCCCGTCGGATAGAACAGCGCAGGCAGCAAGATGGCCAGCAGGATCAGGGCGGTGATGACTCGCTGCTTGAGCATGGCTCCCCCTTGTTCAGGTCGTCTGTTGATGGGACGACTTCGATTGTGATTGGTGTACTTGCGCGGAGGTCTGGCCGAAGCGCCGCTCGCGCGAAGTGAAGGCGGCAATGGCCTCGTCCAGGCAGGCCTCGTCGAAATCAGGCCACAGGCTGGCACTGAAGAAGAGCTCTGAATACGCGGCCTGCCACAACAGGAAGTTGCTGATGCGCATCTCCCCGCCAGTGCGGATCAGCAGGTCCGGGTCGGGCACATGGGACAGCGCGAGTGCGCGGTCCAGGCTCTGCGGAGTGATGGGCTCGCCCTGCTCTGCCAGCCGGGCTGCGGCCTGGGCAATGTCCCAGCGCCCGCCGTAGTTGAAGCAGACATTGAGCACCAGGCGGTTGTTGTGTGCCGTGACCTGCTCGGCCTGGGCCAGGCCTGCGCACACTTTCTCGCTCAGGCCACTGCGGTCGCCGATGAAGTGCAGGCGCACGCCATCGCGGCTCAGTTGCTGCACTTCCTTGGCAAGGGCATTGGCCAGCAGGCCCATGAGACCGGAAACCTCCTCTTCGGGGCGGTTCCAGTTCTCGGAAGAGAAAGCGAAGACGGTCAGGACCTGCACGCCGCGCTGGACGCAGGCGCGGGCACAGCGGCGCAGCGATTCCACGCCCTGCTTGTGGCCGGCCAGTCGCGGCAGAAAGCGGCGATTGGCCCAGCGTCCATTGCCATCCATGATGACGGCAATATGGCGCGGCACCGCGCCGGAGTCTTGGTTTGTCAAAGGTACGGGCCCTGAGGCAAGCGAGGCAGAACGCCTCAGACCGCCATGATGTCTTGTTCCTTGGCAACCACCAGCGCGTCGATCTCGGTGATGTGCTTGTCGGTCATCTTCTGGACATCGGCTTCGCAACGCTTTTGGTCGTCTTCCGAGGCTTCCTTGTCCTTGACCAGCTTCTTGACGGCTTCGTTGGCGTCGCGGCGCAGGTTGCGCACGGCGATCTTGGAAGCTTCGCCTTCGTTGCGGGCCAGCTTGGTCATTTCCTTGCGGCGTTCCTCGCTCATCGGAGGCATGGGCACGCGGATCAGATCGCCCAGCGAGGCAGGGTTCAGACCCAGATCGCTTTCGCGAATGGCCTTCTCCACCTTGGCGGACATGCTCTTTTCCCAGGGCTGCACGCTGATGGTGCGCGCATCGAGCAGGTTCACGTTGGCCACCTGGGACAGCGGCACCATGGAGCCGTAGTAATCCACATGGATGGAGTCCAGCAGCGAGGGGTTGGCACGGCCGGTACGCACACGCGCAAGATTGTTCTTGAGCGCTTCGATGGACTGGCCCATCTTGGACTCGGTGGTCTTCTTGATGTCTGCAATCGTCATGTTCTTGTTCCTTGAAGAGCTGTGAAACGCGGGATCAAAACGCTCAAGCGTACACCAGCGTGCCCTCATCCTCGCCCATGACCACGCGCTTGAGCGCGCCGGGCTTGATGATGGAGAACACCCGGATCGGCAGCTTCTGATCGCGGCACAGCGCAAAGGCAGTGGCGTCCATGATGCCCAGGTTGCGCGAAATGGCCTCGTCGAAAGCCAGCTTGTGATAGCGGGTCGCGTTGGGATTCTTCATCGGGTCGTCGGTGTAGACACCATCGACCTTGGTGGCCTTGAGCACCACTTCGGCACCGATCTCCGCGCCGCGCAGTGCCGCGGCCGTATCGGTCGTGAAGAACGGGTTGCCGGTGCCGGCGGCGAACACCACCACCTTGCCCTCTTCGAGATACTGCAGGGCCTTGGGGCGCACATAGGGCTCCACGACCTGCTCGATGGCAATGGCCGACATGACACGGGCGATGAGGCCCTGCTTGTCCATGGCATCGGCCAGGGCCAGGGCATTCATCACGGTGGCCAGCATGCCCATGTAGTCGGCGGTGGCGCGGTCCATTCCGACCGAACCACCAGCCACGCCACGGAAAATATTCCCTCCACCGATCACCACGGCCACCTGGACACCCACGCGGGTGACTTCGGCGATTTCGGAGACCATGCGCTCGATGGTGGCACGGTTGATGCCGAACGAGTCGTCGCCCATGAGCGCCTCACCGGACAGCTTGAGCAGGATGCGCTTGTGGGCCGGTGCGGCGTTGGACATGGTGTTTCTCCGAAAGGTGGATGGTGGTGGATGGTGAAGGGAACGGTTCAGGCGCTCAGACGAATCAGGCGCCGGCCTTGGCAGCGGCCACTTGGGCAGCCACTTCGGCAGCGAAGTCGTCCACCTTCTTTTCGATGCCTTCGCCGACCACGTACAGGGTGAAGCCCTTGACGTTGGTGTTGGCGGCCTTGAGCATCTGGGCCACGGTCTGCTTGCCGTCGGCAGCCTTCACGAAGACCTGGTCGGCCAGCGAGACTTCCTTCAGGTACTTCTGAACCGAGCCTTCGACCATCTTGGCGACGATCTCGGCAGGCTTGCCGGATTCGGCAGCCTTGGCGGCAGCAACGGTGCGTTCCTTTTCGATCAGCTCGGCAGGCACGTCAGCGCTGGTCACGGACACGGGCTTCATGGCGGCCACGTGCATGGCGACGTCCTTGGCAGCGGTTGCATCGCCTTCGAACTCGACGATCACGCCGATGCGCGAACCGTGCAGGTACGAAGCCAGGCTGGAGCCGTCGAAACGCTTGAAGCGGCGGAAGGACATGTTCTCGCCGATCTTGCCGATCAGGCCCTTGCGCACATCTTCCAGGGTGGGGCCGAAACCGTCCTGCTCATAGGCCAGGGCACTCAGCGCGGCCACGTCAGCGGGGTTTTGCTCGGCGACCAGCTTGGCGGCGGCATTGGCCATCGCGATGAAGCTGTCGTTCTTGGACACGAAGTCGGTTTCGCTGTTGACTTCGATCATGGCACCCTTGTTGCCATCGATGAAGGCGGTGATCACGCCTTCAGCGGTCACGCGCGAGGCAGCCTTGCCAGCCTTGGTGCCCAGCTTGACGCGCAGCAGCTCTTCGGCCTTGACCAGATCGCCCTCGGCTTCGGTCAGGGCCTTCTTGCATTCCATCATGGGCGCGTCAGTCTTTGCGCGCAGTTCAGCCACCATGCTTGCGGTAATTGCAGCCATCGTATTTCTCCAATGTCAGTTCGATTCGTTACAGGATTTCGGCTAAAAAAACGGGGCTACCCTGAGCCCCGCTTCTTATTCAGCGACGAGGTCGCTCAGCCGGACAAGCTCAATCAGGCAGCGGATTCTTCCACTTCCACGAACTCGTCACCGCTCTCGCCGGATGCAGCCTTGACCACGTCGGTCAGTGCAGCAGCGCGGCCTTCCAGGATCGCGTCGGCGATGCCTTGGGCGTACAGTTGCACAGCCTTGGCAGAGTCGTCGTTACCGGGGATGACATAGTCGATGCCTTCGGGGTTGTGGTTGGAGTCAACCACGCCAACCAGGGGGATGCCCAGCTTCTTGGCTTCGGCCACGGCGATCTTGTGGAAGCCCACGTCGATCACGAAGATGGCGTCGGGCAGGCTGTTCATGTCCTGGATGCCGCCGATGTCCTTTTCCAGCTTTTCCAGTTCGCGAACGAACATCAGCTGTTCCTTCTTGCTCATGGCTTCCAGGCCGGCTTCTTGCTGGGCCTTCATTTCCTTCAGACGCTTGATGGACGTCTTGACGGTCTTGAAGTTGGTCAGCATGCCGCCCAGCCAACGCTGGTCAACGAAGGGCACGCCAGCGCGCTGGGCTTCAGCAGCCACCATCTCGCGGGCTTGGCGCTTGGTGCCGACCATCAGGATCGTGCCGCCGTTGGACGCCAGTTGCTTGACGAACTTCTGGGCGTCCTGGAACATCGGCAGCGACTTTTCCAGGTTGATGATGTGGATCTTGTTGCGGTGACCGAAGATGAAGGGGGCCATCTTGGGGTTCCAGAAACGGGTCTGGTGACCGAAGTGGACGCCTGCTTCCAGCATCTCGCGCATAGTGACGGACATATGAATACCTCAAAGGTTAGGTCTAAAATCCAGCCCGACAATTGCCCCCTGAAACACAGGGCGCAACACCTTGAAGGGACTGGTTTGCGATTGACTTTGCGCAGGATCCCCAAGCATGGGCAGGCGTTCTTGACGAACACCCCGCACCCAAAAGCTTTCGCCTGACCCCCGGCAATCGCGGAGAAAATCAGGGGGAACCCCTAGCAAAGCCGCAAGATTCTAGCACACGCCACCCCTCAACCGAGGCTTCGCTCTCAAAGCGCGCTCACCGCCCCTCACGGCCGCGGCAGTTGCACAAGATGCACACACTCCTGTAGTGATAGCTGCATCCGCTTGATAATCCGGGCACTTCAGCAGATTCCACCCAAAAATGAACATCGCGATTGTGGGCGCCGGCAGCATTGGCGTTGCGACAGCCCACGCACTGGCACAGGCCGGCCACGAGGTCACCGTCTACGAGCGTCACGGCACCGCAGCCGAAGAAGCCAGCTTCGGACATGCCGGCTGGCTGGGCCCCAGCCTGCTCCAGCCCTGGAGCGTACCCGGCCTTTCGACCGCCGAACGCTCCCCCACCCTCCCCGGCCGGCAGGCCCTGCCGCGCCTGGGCTCCGGAAACCTCGCAGCCCAGCTGCGCTGGCTATGGCAATGGCGCCAGGCCGGACGGCAACTGCGCAAAGGCAACGTGCCCACAGCCGCCATGGCGGCGCTGGAGGCGCTCACGCAGCGCAGCCAGCAGTTCCAGCAATCGCTGTGGAGGCAATGGGAGTTTGACCCGGAATATGTCGCCGGAAGCCTGGTGCTGCTGGGCAGCGAGGCCGAGCACGAACAACTCAAGCCTGCGCTGGACGCACTGGCCGAGGCCGGCACACGCTGCGAGGCACTGGATGCCACCCAGACCCGGCTGCGCGAACCCGCCCTGGGCGAGGAAACCACGCTCGCAGGCGCACTGTATTTTCCACAGGCAGGCGCAGCCAATGGCCGCCTTGCCACGCTGATGCAACGCCAGGCAGCGCAGTCGGCAGGAGCACGATTCGAGACGCAGCGCCTGGTGCAGAAATTGCAGCCCGGCGGCGCCGGGCGCACCGCACGCCTGCAGTTGCTGGGCGAAGACACCCCCCGCTCGCACGACGCCATCGTCGTCTGCGCCGGCGCCGAGGCCGCGAACCTGCTCACGCCGCTGGGCCTGCGCCCACCGATGATCGCCCTGCACGGCTATGGCGTCAGCGCCCCTTTGCGCGAACAAGGTTATGCCCCCCGCCACGCCATCGTGGACTGGAGTGAGCAGATGACCCTGGTCCGCCTGGGCCAGCGCATGCGCATCGTGGCCGGCGCAGAGCTGGGCCGCCGCAGCCCCATGCATGAGGCCACGCTGCAGCGCATGTATCACCGCCTCAACATGGTTTTTCCCGGCAGCGCGGTGCTGGCCTCGGGCGTACAGATCTGGCATGGCACGCGCATGTGCACGGCCGATGGGCTGCCGCTGGTGGGCGCCAGCGGACTGCCCGGCATCTGGCTCAACCTGGGACACGGCAGCTGCGGCGCCGCCATCGCGCAGGGGTGCGCAAGCATGCTGAGCGACCTGATGGACAACCGCGCCAGCTTCCTGGACAGCGCACTGCTCGACCCGCGCCGCTTCGGCTGATCACCCCATCCACCACCCGGCGGCGGACCGCTATGCTCGGTCCATGCTGCGCATTCCCACATCCACCGCCTTGCCGCTGTTTGATACGGCGGCCACTCGCACCCTGGAACAGCAGGCGGCAGCCAGACTGCCCGCGCACAGCCTCATGCAACGCGCTGGTGCGGGCCTGGCACGCCTGGCACGCGCTATCGCTCCCCATGCACGCTGCATCTGGATAGCCTGTGGCCCCGGCAACAACGGCGGCGATGGTTTGCAGGCAGCCGCCTGGCTGCAACAAAGCCTGAATGCGGCGCCAGAAAAGGCCCGCAGTTGCCGCATTCTGGTCAGCTGCGTGCGCGAACGCACCCACATGCCAGACGATGCACGCGCCGCCTGGGACGCCGCCCACGAAGCCGGCGTGCAATGGACCGAGCACATGCCCGCCGACATGGGGCCACAGGACTTGTGCATTGACGCATTGCTGGGCATCGGCCTGCGCCAGCCAGACGCCGCAAGCCCACGCACCGGCACGAATGAGCGCCTGCTCACTCTGCTGCGCAGCCTGCAGTCCAGCACCAGCCCGGTCCTTTGCGCGGACATAGCCTCCGGACTGGATGCTGACACCGGGCAGTACCTGCCTGGATTCGCACCCCCGAATGCCCCGGCCAGCGCACGGCACACGCTGGCGCTGCTGACGCTGCAGCCCGGACTGTTCACAGGACTTGGCCGCGATGCCTGCGGCCAGATATGGTGGGATGACCTGGACACGGGACTGGCGAAAGGCGGGTCAATCCTCACTCCCCTGCCCTGCGCACAACTGTTTTCACCAGGCACCAGCGCCCCGCGCCCGCATGCCAGCCACAAGGGAAGCTTTGGCGACGTGGCCATCCTTGGCGGAGAGGGGCTGGGACAGCGCGGCCTTTCCATGACCGGCGCCGCCTGGCTGGCTGCCCTGGCCGCGCTGCATGGTGGCGCGGGGCGCGTGATGCTCGCTCTGCTCGATGCCTCGGCCGGGTCAGGCCAGGCCACCGCGCCCTGGCCCGAAATCATGCTGCGCAGCCCTGAAGCGCAGGACTGGCGCAGCACCACCGTGGCGTGCGGATGCGGGGGCGGCGTGGCGGTGCGCGCATGGCTGCCCCAGATATTGGAACAAGCCCCCAGGCTGGTGCTGGACGCGGACGCACTGAATGCCGTTGCCGAAGATGAATCGCTGGCCACACTCCTGAAAGAGCGCCGCCAGCGTGACCTGCACACGGTGCTGACGCCCCACCCGCTGGAGGCCGCCCGCCTGCTGAAGACCAACACCGCACAGGTCCAGGCACAGCGGCTGCACGCCGCCAGGCAGCTGGCGCAACGCTTCGACTGCACCGCACTGCTCAAAGGCTCCGGCACCGTGATCGCCGGGCCCCAGGAAGAGAGCGATGCACCGCCTTGCTGGATCAATCCCACGGGAAACGCCCGCCTGTCGACCGGAGGAACCGGCGATGTGCTCGCCGGGCTGATTGCTGCGCTGTGGGCCCAGGGCCTGGAGCCCACGCAGGCAGCAGCCCTGGCGGCCTGGCGCCATGGATTTGCGGCAGACCATTGGCCTGCGCACGCCCCGTTCAGCGCCAGCGCTCTGGCCCAGCAGCTCGGAGCATAAAAACCCTCAGGACTTGCGCCGGGGCTTGGATGTGTTGCCCGTCACCTTGGACTTGACGGCGCCCAAGGCCTTCTTGCCCAAGGCGCGCAGTGCCTGCACCGGCGACGGTGGAGGCAGCTGCGGCAGGCCGTGGGCAGCAGCATCCGTGGCCGCAGGCTTGCGTGCCTCGGACTTGCGCGCCTCGGATGCCCGGCTTCTGCGGGGTCGCGCAGCGGAGCCAGCGGATGATGGCTCCGCAACCGCCTCGCCTATGTCGCTCTGCCGCGCCGTGGTCGCCGAGCGCGGCTGGGCATTCGCATATTCAGCTTCCAGCGCGGCCAGGTTCACACCCTTGACCATGGCCTTTTTAGACGCCTTGCGCCCCTGCTTGCCGGCCGACGCCGCTGCATCAGACTCAGGCCTTGCACCGCCGGAGCCTCCCGAGTTGCGCTGCGCCCGCTTTTCCTTGGCATCGCGGCGGCCCCATTTTTCGCCCTGATGGGTTTCCGTGCGCGCCGGCGCCCTGCCGGGCCGGCCCGAGGCCGGCTGCTCTTCGCCATCGCGCACCAGGCGGAAATCGATGCGCCGGCCATCCAGGTCCACGCGGCTGACCTGCACGCGCAGCCGCGTGCCGATGCCATAGCGAATGCCCGAGCGCTCGCCGCGCAGTTCCTGGCGCGCCTCGTCAAATCGGAAATAGTCGCCACCCAGCTCGGTGATGTGGACCAGCCCCTCCACATACATAGCGTCGAGCGTGACGAAGATGCCGAAGGTGGTCACCGCAGAGACCATGCCGCCGAACTCCTCGCCCAGATGTTCGCGCATGTACTTGCACTTGAGCCAGGCTTCGACATCGCGGCTGGCCTCGTCGGCCCGGCGCTCGTTGGCACTGCAGTGCAGGCCGGCGGCCTCCCAGGCCTGGACCTCGGCGGCGGGCGCGCGCTTGCGCGGCTTCTGGCCGGGTGGACTGACGCGTGATGCCAGACGCTTGGCCAGCTTGGCCTCGGCTTCTCCGGGGGTGGGCAGCTCGGGCAGGCGATAGTGCGTGCCTTCGAGCTCGGCCTTGATCACGCGGTGCACCAGCAAATCGGGATAGCGGCGGATCGGGCTGGTGAAGTGCGTATAGGCGTCGAATGCCAGGCCGAAGTGGCCCGAATTCTCGGGCGTGTAGAAGGCCTGCATCATCGAGCGCAGCAGCATGGTGTGGATCTGCTGGGAGTCGGGACGGTCCTTGGTGGCGTTGGCAATGGCCTGGAACTCGGACGTGGCCGGGTTCTCGCTCAGCGCCACACCGACACCCATGGCCTTCAGATAGTTGCGCAGAATGTCCTGCTTTTCCAGCGAGGGCTTGTCGTGCACGCGGAACAGGCCGACGCGACCGCTTTGCTCGATGAAGTCCGCACTGCAGACATTGGCGGCCAGCATGGCCTCCTCGATCAGCTTGTGCGCCTCGTTGCGCGTGCGCGGCACGATCTTCTCGATGCGGCCGTTCTCGTCACAGACGATCTGCGTCTCCGTGGTCTCGAAGTCCACGGCGCCGCGCGCCTCGCGCGACTTGAGCAGCGCCTGGTAGACACCATGAAGATTGAGCAAGTCACCCACGCGCTCCGAGCGCCGGGCAGCCTCCGGGCCGCGCGTATTGGCCAGGATGGCCGCCACCTCGGTATAGGTGAAGCGCGCATGGCTGTGCATCACCGCCGGATAGAACTGATAGGCATGGATCTCGCCCTTGGCGGTGATCAGCATGTCGCAGACCATACACAGGCGGTCCACATCGGGGTTGAGCGAGCACAGGCCATTGCTCAGCTTCTCGGGCAGCATGGGGATCACGCGGCGCGGGAAATAGACGCTGGTGGCGCGGTCATAGGCATCGATGTCGATGGCGCTGCCCGTGGTCACGTAGTGGCTCACATCGGCAATCGCCACCAGCAGGCGCCAGCCCTTGCTGCGCCCGACCTTGGCGGGCTCGCAGTAGACGGCATCGTCGAAATCGCGCGCGTCCTCGCCATCGATGGTCACCAGGGGCACATCGGTCAGGTCGATGCGCTTCTTGCAGTCGGCAGGCCGCACCCTGTCCGGCAGCGCCTTGGCCTGTGCCAGGCAGGCATCGGAAAACACATGCGGGACGCCGTACTTGCGCACCGCAATCTCGATCTCCATGCCGGGATCATCGACTTCACCGAGCACTTCGATGATGCGTCCCACGGGCTGGCCGAACAGCGCAGGCGCCTCGGTCAGCTCCACCACCACCACTTGGCCGATCTTGGCCGATCCTGTCGCATTGGCGGGGATCAGGATGTCCTGGCCGTAGCGCTTGTCCTCGGGCGCCACCAGCCACACACCGCTTTCCTGCAAGAAGCGGCCAATGATGTTGTGCGCAGGGCGCTCGATGATCTCGACCACACGGCCTTCAGGCCGGCCGCGGCGGTCCTGGCGCACGATGCGGACCTTCACGCGGTCCTTGTGCAGCACGGCACGCATTTCATTGGGGGGGAGGAAGATGTCGCCTTCGCCGTCATCGCGGATGACGAAGCCATGTCCGTCGCGGTGCCCCTGCACACTGCCCTCGATTTCGTCGTTCACATCGGCGCTTTTGGCGTGAGGGTTCATTTTCTTGGTATACAATCTAAATCTTTCCTGAGATGCCCAGGTGGCGGAATTGGTAGACGCACTAGTTTCAGGTACTAGCGGGTAACTCCGTGGAGGTTCGAGTCCTCTCCTGGGCACCAAGTTTAACGACAACCTGCAGAGGTTGCGGTGAACTAAGGAACTATCTTCAGCAGAAGGCAGTTCCCTGGCTTCATGGCTTGGCAGATGACAGTCTCAAGAAAAAAATCGGAGATCGGGATGCTTCTGCAAAAAATGCAGTAGAATTTCAGCTTCAGCAAGCCCAGGTGGCGGAATTGGTAGACGCACTAGTTTCAGGTACTAGCGGGTAACTCCGTGGAGGTTCGAGTCCTCTCCTGGGCACCAAACATGAAAAGGCCGTTGCACACGCAACGGCCTTTTTCTTTTCTGATCGCTGAAAGCCGATGGCAGGGGCATCTTGCCAAGAAAAGTTCAGGAAAATCTTTGCAAACCTGCCCGGCACATCGCTTTCACGCTATATAATTTGCGTACTCTGAAATGCCCAGGTGGCGGAATTGGTAGACGCACTAGTTTCAGGTACTAGCGGGTAACTCCGTGGAGGTTCGAGTCCTCTCCTGGGCACCAAACATGAAAAGGCCGTTGCACATGCAACGGCCTTTTTTCTTTGCCTCGCCGGCACCGTCGCAAGCCCCTCCCCCATCCCGCAGAAATTTCTCAAAAACTTGGGAAATCGGCTTCAGACGGAGATTTCGCGCTATATAATTTGCTCACTCTGAAATGCCCAGGTGGCGGAATTGGTAGACGCACTAGTTTCAGGTACTAGCGGGTAACTCCGTGGAGGTTCGAGTCCTCTCCTGGGCACCAAACATGAAAAGGCCGTTGCACATGCAACGGCCTTTTTTCTTGGGCGCTGCAGACGCATCGACCCCAGAAGGTCGCATCCATGGCTCAAAAAAAAGGGAGCCAGCGGCTCCCTTCCTGGATGAGAGGATCACCTCCCGTGCATCACTTGCGCAGCAGTTGCTTGAGCACGTTCTGCAGGCGGCGCGCGCTGGCATCATCGCGCGGCGATGCCAGCACCCGGGCGGCATCGTTGCCCCAGGTTTCCTGCGGAGCAGGATCGTTGCGGCGCGTCAGCAGCTGCAGCTGCAGGGCACGGCGGGCGCTCAGATGTTCCGCAGGTGTGGGAACGTCGGCGGCCATTTCAAGGCGCAGCAGGGCTTCGCCCGCGTCTCCCTTGGGAGCCTGGCCGAGGGCCTGCGACCAGGCACTGCGCACTTGTGCAGACACGCGGCCGCCAAGCTGCTGGGCAGCCGGCATCTGGGCAGCATCACGCGACTCCCACGCCGCCATCAACTGGGTCAGTGCTTCACCATGGGCCTGGGCCGCGAGCTTGCGCAGGGCGTCCTGGGCATGTTCCATGGCTTCACGCTGGGCGCGGAAGGCGGGGTCCGCCAGGCGCGGTCCGCGCTCTTCGCGCGGCTCGCGGCTGAAACGGCCACTGTCGCGGCTGTCTCGGCCATCCCGGCCGTCGCGGCCACGGCCACCATCGCGGCGGTCGCCAGGACGGGCAGCGCGTGCACCGCCCTCTTCCTTCTTCATGCCAGGACGATCGTCGCCGCGCACGGCAACCACGGGGCGCACCGGCACCGGCTTGGCTTCGGACTCTTCCGAACCCGCTGCAGCAGCGGCAGGTTCCTGTGCTGGCTGGGCCGCATTCACCGAAGCATCGGCACGGCCACGCAGCGCTTGCTCCAGGGCCTCCACCGCAGCGCGGATTTGCTGCACGTCACCCGAGGTATTGGCAGCTTCCACGGCCTGCGACGCTTCCAGCACGCGGCGATCATGGTCGCTGAGCGCCACGGCTGCGGCACGGGGGCCCCGCTCGGTGCCCTTGCGGTTGAAGGCTTCGTCCAGTGGCTTGCGGAAGGCATCCCAGAGCTTTTGCTCGTGCTTGCGGTCCAGAGGCACGGCCTGCGCCTCGGCCTGCCAGCGCTGCTGCAGGGCCTTGACGGCGTCGATGCGCAGGCTGGGCGCAGCGCCCAGAGCGGTGGCTTCGTCGATCATGGCGTGGCGACGCTGCAGGCTGGCCTTTTGCGCGGCATGCAACGGAGCCTCGGCCAGGGCCATGGCCTGCTTGAACTGGGGTTGCAGTTCGGCAAACAGCTTCTCGCCGATGTGGCCGCTTTCACGCCAACGTTCAGCGAACTGGCGCAGTGCGCGCGCCGCGCCCTTGAGGTCTTCGCTGGCGGACTGCTGTGCTGCCCAGGCCTTGATCTCTTCGATCAGCGCCAGGCGCTGTGCCTTGGACTGGGTGGTTTCGGTGCGCAGCTTGTCGTGCCAGGACTCGACCACCTTGTGGGCCGTGTTGCAGGCTTCGTCAAACTTCTTCCACAGTGCGTGGTTGGCTGCGCTGCCCTGGTCGGCCAGCTTCCATTGCTCGCGCAGGCTGCGCAGCGATTCCTGGATCTTGCGGCCACCCAGCGCCTGGCCTTCAGGGCGGTTCAGCAGGGCTTCGGCCTTGGCAACCAGTTCCTCGCGCAGCTTGTCGGCGTTCTGGCGCGGCCAGCCCTCGGACTCGCCAGCTGCCAGAAGGGCCTCATGCACCTTGGTGACCAATGCATCGTCCACCAGGCGGCCATGGGCCTTGATAGCGGCGCGCACGGCCTGAACGGCGGCAGAACCCGCCTTGCTTTCGCCGGCAGCCGTCTCGGCCTGGAGCTGCTCCAGCGCCTGGGTCAGTGCACTGCTGGCGGCAGCCACTTGCTCAGGCGATGTCTTCGCCTTGGGCTGGGCTGCGCTGCGTGCAGCGGGAGCGGGCTTGGACGGCTCGGCAGCCGCTGCCTCGGGAGGCAGGCCACGCGCCACGCGCAGCTCATCGGCCCACACGGGCACGGTGGGCAGCGGAGCGGCTTCGTCGGCGGCGGCAGCTTCGGTCAGCGCCAGTGCAGACTGGAAGGCATCCCAGACCAGGATCAGCTGTGCGCTGGCGGCTTCCAGCTGGGGCGGGAAACGTCCGTCCACGCTGGCCCAGTTGTCATCGCCAGTCAGTTCGCCGGCCTGCTCCTGCCAACGGGCCACGTCGGCGCGCAGGTTGTCGAGCACAGCCTGGGCATCGCGCCAGGGCTTGGTGGACAGGACCTCGATGCGCTGGGCCAGCAAAACGGCCACTTCGCGCTGGACCTGCACGCGGTGCTGCAGCTCCTCGATGGCCTTGACACGCTCGGCCAGCTGGGCCTTGTGCTGCGACAGAGGTTCACGCGACAGCGGGGCGCCCGCCTTGGCGGCGTCGCGCTGCCAGGCGATGGCGTCGGCGGCATTGAAGGGCGATGCGACCAGCAGCGCCTGGGCCTTTTCAGCCCACTCCACTGCGATCTTTTCCTGGTCCTTGGTGCGGCGGATCTCGTCCAGGCGCTCACGCACGGCACGGGCCGCGCCCTTGTCGCGCGCGCTCAGTTCCTTGAGGACGTCCTGCAATTGCTCGACCGAAGGCTGGGTTGCCAGCCAGTCGCGGATGCGCGCGGCGCGATCACCCGAGGTTTCGGCGGAGAAGGCACCGCCCGTGAGCACATCCAAGGGGTGTTGTTCGGGATTCTTGGCAGAAGCAGGGCTCACTTCAGGTGCATCGGACATGGTGCTGCGGGGGGAAAGAGAAGACATGAATCAATCGTTGAATGTCTGGCTGCCGCGGGCCGCCAGACGCGGCCGGCCAGGCCGCATGCGGGCATGCTAGCCGGACCGGGAAAACCATATTCTCGCCGTTATTTGAAGCGGAGCCAAAACCGGGCTACTGCGTGGACAGGCTGAGCTGGGCGCGCGGGCTCCATTCCTGGTCGTCGGAGTCCAGTTTTGGAGCCCCCAGAAACAGGCGCTCAAGCGGCAACTGCTGCTGGGCAAGGTAGTCGCGCACGGCCACGGCGCGGGCCAGCGCCAGTTCGCGCATGGCGTCGTCGGGCACGGCAATCTGCTCCAGCAGCAGGCTGCGCATCTGGTCGGTGGGCAGGTCCTTGGCCATGCCGATGACATTGCGCGGCTTGGCAAAGTCGGCGCGACTGTACAGCGCCTTGGTCAAGGCCGGCACTTCGGAGGCAGGCAACTCGGTCACGGACTCTGCCGATTTGCCGTCGCGCAGCACCTGGCGGCGTTTCTGGGCGAGCAGCAGGCGATCGAGCTCCGCCTGCTTCCAGGCCTCTTTGTCCTGCGCCTCGCGCGCCTCGCCGATCACGGTGAGCTTGAGGGCCGGGCGATCCTTGAGGGAGGCAACCACCTTGTCCAGGCTCTCGCGGGCCTTGCCGTCGATCTGGGCACGCCCCGGCGCAAAGGCCACCACGCCCGATTCGCTGCCGCCCCCAAAAGCGCCCGACAGCAGCGAGAACGGCGAGGTGATGGCCTTCATGATCAGGTTGCCAATGATCTTGAAGATGACCGGCGCCAGCCTGAATTGCGGGTCGTTGAGCGAGCCGCTGACCGGCAGGTCCAGGTCGATGACTCCGTTGCGGTCAGCCAACAGCGCCACCGCCAGGCGCACGGGCAGCGAGGCGGGCGCGCCTTCGACGGCTTCGCCGAAGGTGAGCTGATGCAGCACCAGCTTGTTGCGCGCCGTGAGCTGGCCATCGGGCTCGATCTTGTAGTTGACGTCCATGCTGAGCTTGCCGCGCTCGATCCCGTGGCCCGCGTACTTGATGGAGTACGGCGACAGCGGGGGCAGTTCCAGGTCGCGCATCTGGGCACGTATGTCCAGGGCCAGCGGCTTGGCCAGGGGATTGACCTGGCCGGTGATCTCCAGCGAAGCCGTGCCCTGGGCGCGGCCACGCAGTTCCACATCCGCCAGTTGCGGCGCCTGCTGGCTGGCAGGCTGCTCGGACGAGAAGGCGCTCAGGCGGCCCGCCAGCTCGCTGAGGTCGGCCGAGTAGTTGGGCTGGATGAAGTAGTCGGAGAACTGGACCCTGCCGCCCGTCAGCACAATCGGCCCGATCTTGATGACGGGCGCAGGCCCGGAGGCAGCCTGCGGCGGCGCCGGTTCGGCGGAAGCCGCCGTGCCATCCGTGGCCGGCGTGGCGTTCTGCTCCAGTGACTGCTGGGACTTCGCCGATTTGACGATGTCCTGCAGGTTGATGCGCCCGTTGCGCTGCACGATGACGCGCGCAAAGAAGTCGCTGAGCGCCGTCTCGCGCACGCTCAGGCGCAGGGGCTGGGCGGGCTGCATCTGCAGGTCCAGGCCGCGCACGGCCAGCGTCTTCCAGGCCACGAGTTCATCGCGCAGGCCGAGTCCCAAGGCAACCGACTGGGCCTTGGCCCGGTCGGCCGTGGACTCGCTGAGCACGGCAGCCACGGCGCCTGCCGCCGTGCGTGGCGCGCCCTGCCCTGCGGCCTCGCCCGCCGCTTGCACGGGAGAGGCCAGCGCGGAGCGCATGCGCAGATCCACGAGCTCGACATCCCCCTGCACCGCCAGCTCGGGGCCGGCCGGTTGGCTGACAAAGCGCAGTTGTCCGAGGAAATTGCCGTCGGCACGCACCAACTCCACATTGAGCATGTCGGCAAAGTAGGGCTCCAGCGCATGCAGCGGCAGGCTGCGCGCCTGCAACTTGCCCTGAAGCGACAGCGGCGCCAGCCCCAGGTCCCCCCGCAGGCTCAGCGAGCCCGCCTGGACACGCCGGCCCGAGCCGACCTGGGCGGACAGCTCCAGCGGCGTGGGCGCGGATTTGGCGGCCAGCGGCTCGATGGCGCCCATGCGAAGGCGCAGTGACCCCAGGTCCAGCGACACGGTGCGCGCCGAATCCGCGTTGCGCACGGGCGCTTCGTCACGCAGCGAAATGGCGCCGCCATCGACCTCCACCGCCTGCAGCTTCAGGCCCCAGGGCCGGGACTTGTCCTTGCCGGCGTGCTGGGATGCGGACGGCGCTGAGGCGGGCGGCAGCCATTGCTCGTACATCCACCGGCCCTGGGCATCGCGCAACACGGCCAGCTGCGGCTTTTGCAGTGCCAGGCGGCCAACGGAGACCTGCTGGCTGGCCAGATTGACCTGCACCTGCTCCAGCTGCAGGTGCGCGATATCGACGGGCGCGGCCTTGTCCTTGAGGCTCAACTGCTCCACGCCCAGCCCGGCCACCTGAACCACCATGGCGGAACCGTTCCAGCCCAGGCCTGCATCGGTGCTCAACAGGCCCGTCAGCTCGGGTTTGAGATGGGCGGACAGGTACGGTGCTGCCAGTTGCAGCGGCAATTGCCGCGCGGAGATGGCCAGTTGGCCCTGCTTGTCGGTCAAGGCGCCGCGCAGCTGCAACTCGGCAGGTTTCGCCCCCTCCCCCGCCGATTCGGGCTGCACCTGCATGCTGGCAGCAAGCTGCAGCGGTTGCTCCAGGGGCCAGCGGATATCGCGCACCTGCAACGACAGCTCGCGCGCCTGCAGCGCAGCGCCCGACTTTCCAGCGTCGGGAGCGGCATCGCGCCAGTGCACCGTGGCATTGGCAACGGACAGCCTGTCCAGGCTGACCTTCCACGGCTGGGGCGCGTCGGAGGCAGGCTTTTCCGCTGCCGGCCTGGCATCCGGGGAGGAAGCACTCCCCATCGCCGTCCAATTGATGCGGCCTTGCGCATCGCGGGCCGCAAAAATCTCGGGAGCGCTCCACTGCACGGACTCCAGCTCCGCAACCGACTGCAGCGGCTGCACGTTCTTGAGCACGGCGGCCAGGCGCTCGAAGCGCAGCAGTGGGGCGCCGTCGCGGTCGTGCAGCTCGGCGCCGGACAGGCTGACCTCCCCGGTGATGCGGACCACGGCCTGCTCGGCCTGCTCAAAGGAGATGTGCAGGTTGGCATCCAGCACGCCGGAACGCGGCTTGACAGGCGCGGTGACGGGCACATAGCCCAAATAAGGTGTCAGGTCCACGCCCTGCCAGCTCAGATCGACAGCGGTCTGGCGCTGCTCGGTGAAGGGCGTGCTCTGGGCGCTGGATTCAAACCGGCTGCCGTTGAGCGCAAAGGACAGGTGCGGGAGCACCTTGATCTCGCGTTTGGACTCCAGGTTGCTGATGAAGGGCAGGCGCAGCTGCAACTGCTCGAGCATGTGCTGGCGCTGCTGGACCTCGTCCTGCAATTCCACGCGGCCGTCGCGCAGCGCAATGTTGTACAGCGCAAAGCCCACGGGCCTGGAGGGCGGCGTGTCGCCGGGTTCGGCCAGCCTGGCCAGCACATCGTCCACATCGAAATGCCCCAGGCTCTGCTGGGTCAGGCGCAGCACCGGCGCATCGACCTCGATGGCATCCAGCACCGGCGCCAGCCGAAACAGCGACTGGATACTGGCATTGACATAGATGCGGTCGATCTGAAGCTGGGGGGACGAAGATGAAGACGGCACGGACTCCGGCGCCGCGCCTTCCGCCTGGCTCCTGGCAATGCTCAGGTCCCGCAGGGTCAGCTCCAGCGACCAGGGCCGGAACTCCGCTGCACCCACACGTACCTGACGGCCCAGCTTGGCCGATGCCTGCTTTTCCAGTTGACTCTTGGCCACAACGGGCACCAGCGCCCACAGCAGCAGCCACAGCAAAAGGAACGCCACAAGGGCGATGGCCAGCCTGCGCAGCCAGCGGTGCTTGAAGAGAGATTGCATGGGGCTCTGGTAACTAGTACAGCCCCATCCTGGGACACAGGACAGGGCAACGGCTGCATTGCACCAGAAATTGGGGCGGCAGCAACGGCTGGGTCCGCACCACGGCACATTTCTTGACGTTGCGGCCATCCTTGAACGACAAAGCCCGGAAGCCGTGAACCGGCTTCCGGGCTTTACGGCGGGCACAAGTCCCGACCGTTTTCCGCAGTCAAGGAGAGGATGGTCCTTGCTGCTTGGAAGCAAGAGATTGCTTCCAGGAAGGCCGCGGAAGAAGACTTGAACCACGGTGTCCGCACTATCGAACACCACTTTTACCCGTCTTCCACCTTGGCGAGACGACTGCAGCAGCAGTCGCCTCCAATATAGAAGGACGCAGGGTCGGCCTGCCAGTGCTTTTGCATTTCATTGCAATTTCATGACGCACTCTGAAAACGGTGGAAGCGGCGTACATCGGTAGCACGCCACCCGCTCTTCAAGACCTCAAAACTGTGTTTGCATCCATGGTTTGTTATTATTCATTGATCTAAAAAGTTGATTTCATAGTGTTGACCGTGTATTTGGTGAACTCCTAGAATCCGCCAGCGCTCGAATAGAGCGTTTTTTGTTTCTGCTGCCTCACGACTGAGCAGATCCCGCAGGCCTACAACGCAATGGCGCACCAAGCGCCAGCCTCCCGGATCCGCAGCACCCAATCCAGGGTGTCAGCCTCACCGGCCTTCGCTTCGGCGAAGGCCGTTTCGGGTTGGTGCCCCTAGAAAGGAAAAAGCTATGCCAGCGTCAGGAAAATTTTTCGCCGCCGCGCGAACGTTCGCCATCGATGTGGCCAACGGTTTTCTTGCCATCATCCACAACAGCTTCGCCCTGCTGGGCCTTGCTGTGGCCTTCATGGCCATCACCTTGTTCGCCCGCCCTGACCTGCGCGATGCCGGAGAGAGCCAGCTGCGCTCCTGGCTGACCGCTCGCCAGATGGCCGAGCTGGGTGTTCCCGTCGAACTCGCTGCCAGCGATCGGGCGACGGCGACCAACCCCAAGAACCTGCCCAAGGAGCAGGCAGCCGTGGCCTTCTGGCTCAGCAAGAAGTACCGCGTGGCGCCTGAGCCGATCGCGGCACTGGTCAGCGAGGCCTATGACCTGGGCAAGGTCAACCGCCTGGACCCGACGCTGATCCTGGCCATCATGGCCATCGAGTCCAGCTTCAACCCGTTTGCGCAAAGCGCTGTCGGCGCGCAGGGCCTGATGCAGGTGATGACCACGGTGCATACCGACAAGTATGAGAACTTCGGTGGCCAGAATGCTGCCTTCGACCCGGTCAGCAATCTGCGCGTGGGCGTGCGCGTGCTCAAGGAGTGCATCGAGCGCGCCGGCTCCATCGAAGGAGGCCTGCGCTACTACGTGGGCGCGGCCAACCTGCCCACCGACGGTGGCTACGCCGCCAAGGTGCTGGCCGAGCACCAGCGCCTGCGCATGGCCGCCGGCCTGCGTGCCGTGCCTTTGATGACCGCCAAGGTGGATCAGCCCCGGCAGGCCGTACAGATCGCCTCCACCAAGCCGGCCACCCCCGTGGCCGAGGCCTCGGGCCCGGCAGCAGCGGCTGCGCCTGCAGCCGTGCCGGTCAGCTCGAGCAATACCTCTGCCCGCTCCGAGCAGGTGGCCCTTCAGTCCCAGGAGCCGGCGCTGTAGCCTGACTTCACGGCATAGTGAATGCACAGCTGGCCAAGGCCAGCTTTTTTCATGCCCGATCCAACTGCAGGTGGCCCACGCAAACGCCTTCTGCAACGCCCCTGCCAGGTCTTCGGCGCCACCGGCTCAGCTACACTAGCGGGGTACGCAACTGGCGATAGGCGCAGCCGCTTCACGCACCGCTGCCGCTGACGTGGAAACCAGCAGAAGGCCCGAGAAGGACCACCTTCTGTGAACCACCGGGGAGCGTACCGCCCAGCCTCCATGCGCACGCGGGATCTGGAGTGTTCCGCCGTTCGCCTGGGCAGCCCTTGGCCTCAAGGGAATTTCAAGTTCACAGGACTGCCATGTTTCAACGCACCAATACCGTCGAGAAGGTCGACGCCGAAGTCTTTGCCGCCATCCAGGCCGAGAACCTGCGTCAACAAGAACATATCGAGCTGATCGCCAGCGAGAACTATTGCTCGCCTGCCGTCATGGAAGCCCAGGGCTCCCAGCTCACCAACAAGTACGCCGAAGGCTATCCGGGCAAGCGCTACTACGGCGGCTGCGAGAACGTCGATGTGGTCGAGCAGCTCGCCATCGACCGCGTCAAGAAGCTGTTCGGCGCCGAAGCCGCCAACGTGCAGCCCAACTCCGGCTCCCAGGCCAACCAGGCCGTGCTGATGGCCTTTGCCAAGCCCGGCGACACCATCATGGGCATGAGCCTGGCCGAAGGCGGTCACCTGACGCACGGCATGCCGCTGAACATGTCGGGCAAGTGGTTCAACGTGGTCTCCTACGGCCTGAATGCCGAAGAAGCCATCGACTACGACAAGATGGAAGCGCTGGCGCGCGAGCACAAGCCCCGCATCATCGTGGCCGGCGCATCGGCCTACGCCCTGGCCATCGACTTCGAGCGCTTCGCCAAGATCGCCCGGGAAGTCGGCGCCATCTTCTGGGTGGACATGGCCCACTATGCCGGTCTGATCGCCGCAGGCGTGTACCCCAACCCCGTGCCCCACGCCGACGTGGTCACCACCACCACGCACAAGAGCCTGCGCGGCCCGCGCGGCGGCGTGATCCTGATGAAGGCCGAGCACGAGAAGGCCATCAACAGCGCCATCTTCCCCGGCCTGCAAGGCGGCCCGCTGATGCACGTCATTGCCGGCAAGGCCGTGGCCTTCAAGGAAGCGCTGTCGCCCGAGTTCAAGACCTACCAGGAACAGGTCGTGAAGAACGCCAAGGTTGTCGCGGAAACGCTGACGGCACGCGGTCTGCGCATCGTCTCCGGCCGCACGGAAAGCCACGTCATGCTGGTGGACCTGCGCGCCAAGGGCATCACCGGCAAGGCGGCCGAAGCCGCGCTGGGTGCCGCCCACATGACGATCAACAAGAACTCCATCCCCAACGATCCCGAAAAGCCGATGGTGACCAGCGGCATCCGCGTGGGCACGCCCGCCATGACCACGCGCGGCTTCAAGGAAGAGGAAGCCCGCCTGACAGCCAACCTGCTGGCCGACGTGCTGGAGAACCCCGCCGACGAAGCCAACCTGGCCCGCGTGCGCGCCCAGGTGGCCGAGTTGACGGCCCGCTTCCCGGTCTACGGCGCCTGAGTTGCACGCATAGAGGCCTGCCATGAAGTGCCCGTTCTGCAGCCATCCGGACACCCAGGTCGTGGAGACCCGCGAGGCCGAGGATGGGGGCTTCATCCGCCGCCGCCGCCAGTGCGGCGGCTGCGACAAGCGCTTCACCACCTACGAGCGGCCCGAGGTCAGCTTTCCCGCCATCGTCAAGAAGGACGGGCGGCGCATCGAGTACGAGCGCGCCAAGCTGCTGGGCTCGTTCAAGATCGCGCTGCGCAAGCGCCCCGTGAGCACAGAGCAGATCGATGCCGCCATCGAGCGCATCGAGGAGCGGCTGCGCAACCTGGGCGAGCGCGAAGTGCTCTCCAGCCGCCTGGGCGAGATGGTGATGCGCGAGCTCAAGCTGCTCGACAAGGTCGGCTACATCCGCTACGCCAGCGTCTACCGCAGCTTCGAGGATGTGGACGATTTCAAGAACGTCATGGATGAGGTGCGCAATCCCGGCTGATCAGGCCGGCAGGACGCAAGAAAGCCGCCCTTGGGCGGCTTTTTCTTTGGTGGCCTGGCAGTGCTTTCAGGGTGCGGCGGCAGGGATGGGAGCCAGGCCCGAATCCACGTCACCGCACTGTGCGCGGTGGCGCAGCGCATGGTCCATCACCACCAAGGCCAGCAGCGCCTCGGCGATGGGCGCTGCGCGGATGCCGACGCAGGGGTCGTGGCGACCCTTGGTGATGACCTCGGTGCTCTGGCCCTGCACGTCGATGGATTCGCGCGGCGTGATGATGGAACTGGTGGGCTTGATGCCTATGCGCACTTCCAGATCCTGACCCGTGCTGATGCCACCGACGATGCCACCGGCGTTGTTGCTGCGAAAGCCTTCGGGACTCAGCGAGTCACCGTGCGTGGTGCCGCGCTGGACCACGCTGTCGAAACCGGCACCGATCTCCACGGCCTTGACCGCGTTCAGGCCCATCATGGCGTAGGCGACGTCGGCATCCAGGCGGTCATACAGCGGCTGGCCCAGGCCCACCGGCATGCCGCTGGCCTGCACGCGCAGCGCCGCGCCGCAGGAGTCGCCCGACTTGCGCAGCGCATCCATGTATTCCTCGTATTGGGACACATCGGCCACCGGCGCAAAGAAGGGGTTGTTGCGCACATGCTCCCAGCTCTCGAAGGGCAGGGACAACTCGCCCACCTGGGTCATGCAGGCGCGGAACTCGGTGCCGAACATTTCCTTGAGCCACTTCCTGGCCACGGCACCAGCGGCCACCGTGGGGGCCGTCAGCCGTGCCGAGGAACGGCCGCCGCCGCGTGGATCACGGATGCCGTATTTCTGGAAGTAGGCGTAGTCGGCATGGCCGGGACGAAAGCTCTGCGCAATGTTGGAGTAGTCCTTGCTGCGCTGGTCGGTATTGCGGATCAGCAGCGCGATCGGCGTGCCCGTGGTGCGGCCTTCGTAGACGCCCGAGAGGATTTCCACCGCATCGGGCTCGTTGCGCTGGGTCACGAACTTGCTGGTGCCGGGGCGGCGGCGATCCAGTTCTTGCTGGATATCCGCTTCGTTCAGCGCCATGCCGGGCGGACAGCCGTCGATGACGCAGCCTATGGCCGGGCCATGCGATTCGCCGAAGTTGGTGACAGTGAATAGGGTGCCGAAGGTGTTGCCGCTCATAGGCCGACGATTATGCCCGGGTAGCCCGCAAGCGCCGTGCCTGCGGCGGCGGTGCATTGCGCAGGCAGCCATCGCCCGGCGATAACAAATATAGCTATCGGATTGCAAATATTCATAGTTAAAATTGCAATCCACCCTTTTTCAACCGCCTGCGGATCACCACACAGGCACCAGCCGCAAACTGCGGGAGGTTCGTGAAATGCAGGCCTCTTACGACTCAACGCAAAGCCAGGATCACAGCGACCCTGCGCGCAGCACTCCGCCGGCATCGCCAGGCCTTCAGCCCAAGGACGAGGAGCAGGACCTTCGCCCCTCGCTGCTCAATGTGCTGCTGACATCGTCCAGCCCTGGCGATTTCAGGACCCGCAACAGGCTTGCCCAGGCCAAGCAGTACATGCGGGCCCGGCTCGACGACTCCGAGCTCAAGCCCTTGCAGGTGGCCCAGGACATGGGCATGTCGCTGCGCAGCCTGGCACGGTTGTTTGCCACCGAAGGGCTGACCCCTAGCCGCTGGCTCTGGAACGAACGGCTGGCCCAGGCGCACCTGCTGCTTCGGGCAGACAATGCGCGGCGCGTGACCGATGTGGCGCTGGCCTGTGGCTTCACCAGCTTCTCGCACTTCAGCCGTGTCTTCAGACAGGCCTATGACGTGCCGCCCAGCGCCTTGCTCAAGCCCAAACGCCGCCGGGTGCACTGACAGGTCCTGCAGCCCATCCATTCGCTGTTCGCGCGACTGTCTGCTTTGCGCCCTGCGCGCAAAGACAAAGGCCTCCGCCGCATTTTGCGTTCGGAGGCCTTGCTGCCCAAGGTGAAACGGTCGAAAGGTCGAAAGGTCGATATCGCCCCGATGATCAGTCCGCGCCCTGGCGCTCGCCCTCGGGCCAGTCGCGGATGTAGGCCTTGAGCATGCGGTTCTCGAAGTTCTGGCTGTCCACCACGGCCTTGGCCACGTCGTACAGGCTGATCACGCCCATGAGCATGCGCTTGTCCATCACCGGCATGTAGCGTGCGTGGCGGTCCAGCATCATGCGGCGCACCTCGTCCATGTCGGTTTCCATGGTGCAGGTCATGGGAGCGTCGTCCATGGCCGAGCGCACCAGCGTCTCGCCCACCCCGCCGTGCTTGACGAAGCCCTGGATCACTTCGCGGAAGGTCAGCATGCCGACCACGTCGCCATGCTCCATGACCACGAGGGAGCCGATATCGCGCTCCGACATCACCTGCACCGCGCTGGCCAGGCTTTCGTCCGGCGACACCGTGTAGAGGGTGTTGCCCTTGACGCGCAGGATGTCACTTACTTTCATGCCGTATCTCCAAATTTGTCTGTGTCGCCGTGGTTGCGGCAAGCCCGTGTCTGACAGGAAATATAGCCCACAATGCCCGCTTGCCTTGACAACCATGGAGACAGGAATGCCCGGCTACTCGGACCCCGGCTTTGACACCCTGGCGCTGCACGCGGGCGCACAGCCCGACCCCGCCACCGGAGCGCGCGCGACGCCCATCCACCTCACGACCTCGTTCGTGTTCGAGTCCAGCGACCATGCGGCCTCGTTGTTCAACCTGGAGCGCCCGGGGCACGTCTACAGCCGCATCTCCAATCCCACGAATGCCGTGCTGGAGCAGCGCGTCTCGGCCCTGGAAGGCGGCGTGGGCGCCATCGCCGTGGCCAGCGGCCAGGCGGCGCTGCACCTGTCGGTGGCCACGCTCATGGGCGCGGGCAGCCATATCGTGGCCAGCACGGCGCTGTACGGCGGCTCGCAGAACCTGCTGCACTACACGCTGGCGCGCTTCGGCATAGAGACCACCTTCGTCAAGCCCGGCGACATCGACGGCTGGCGCGCCGCGGTGCGTCCCAACACCAAGCTGTTCTTCGGCGAGACGGTGGGCAACCCGGGCCTGGATGTGCTGGACATCCCCACCATCGGCGCCATCGCACATGAGGCCGGCGTGCCGCTGCTGGTGGACTCCACGCTGACCTCGCCCTGGCTGATGAAGCCGCTGGAGCATGGCGCGGACATCGTCTACCACTCGGCCACCAAGTTCCTGTCGGGCCACGGCACCGTGGTCGGCGGCATCGTGGTGGATGGCGGCAGCTTCGACTGGGAAAAATCGGGGCGCTTCCCGGAGCTGACCGAGCCCTACGACGGCTTCCACAACATGGTGTTCAGCGAGGAAAGCAGCACCGGCGCCTTCCTGCTGCGCGCGCGGCGCGAAGGCCTGCGCGACTTCGGCGCCTGCATGAGCCCGCACACGGCCTGGCTGATCCTGCAGGGCATAGAGACGCTGCCGCTGCGCATGGAGCGCCACATCCGCAATACCGAGAAGGTGGTGCAATTCCTGGCCAGCCATCCGCTGGTGGGCCGCGTGGGCCACCCGCTGCTGGAGACCCATCCCTCGCACCAACTGGCAAAGAAGCTGCTGCCGCGCGGCGCGGGCTCGGTGTTCAGCTTCGACATCAAGGGCAACCGCAACCAGGGGCGCAAGTTCATCGAGACGCTCAAGGTCTTCAGCCACCTGGCCAATGTGGGCGACTGCCGCAGCCTGGTGATCCATCCGGCCAGCACCACGCATTTCCGCATGAGCGACGAAGCACTGGCCCAGGCCGGCATCGGCCAGGGCACGATACGCCTGTCCATCGGACTGGAGGATGCCGACGACCTGATCGATGACCTCAAGCGCGCCCTCAAGGCCGCTGAAAAGGCAGCGTGAGCCGACAAGGGAGACACCAACAATGAAGATCGATGTTCAGGGCCACGCCATCTACGCCTATACCGGCGGCAAGGCCTTCAACCCCGCCCAGCCCACGGCCATCCTCATCCACGGCGTGCTGTGCGACCACAGCGTCTGGGCCCTGCAAAGCCGTTACCTGGCCAACCACGGCTGGAACGTGCTGGCCATAGACCTGCCCGGCCACTGCCGCAGCGCGGGTGACGCACCCGCCAGCGTGGAGGCAGCAGCGGATTTCATCGGCCAGCTCATGGATGCGGCAGGCATCGGGAAGGCCGCGCTGGTCGGCCACAGCTGGGGCAGCCTGATCGCCATGGAAGCGGCCGCCCGGCTGGGCGCGCGCGTCAGCCACCTGGTGCTGGTGGGCACGGCCTATCCGATGAAGGTCTCGCCCGCCCTGCTGGACTCCGCGCTCAGCACGCCAGAGCAGGCCATCCGCATGGTCAATGTGTTCTCGCGCGCCACGCTGGCGCCACCCAGCGGCGCAGGCAGCTGGGTATTCGGCGCCGGCATGGCGCTGGGCCGGCGCGTGCTGGCCAGCAATGACCGCACCAACCTGCTGCACACCGGCTTCAAGGCCTGCGACAGCTACGCGGGCGGCGAGGCGGCCATGGCGGCGCTGCAATGCCCGGTCCTGTTCGCCCTGGGCGAGCAGGACCAGATGACGCCGCCCAAGGCCGCCAAGGGCCTGATCGAGGCGGCCCGGGGCGCGCAGCGCCAGGTCAGCATCGTGCACCTGCCCAGCGGCCACAACCAGATGACCGAGGCGCCCGACCAGACGCTGTTCGCCATCCGGGATTTCCTGGCGCGCTGAGCCCGGCCGGGTCCTGCCCGCAGGGCCCGGACGCACTCACGCGCCGCGCGCGGGGAAGATGCTCTTTTTCACGAGCGCGTGCACGCCCCAGTTGCCATCCACCACCTGGGTAATGCCGAAGTCCACGGCGATCGACATCAGCGAGATGGCCTCGTCCTCTCCCAGCCCCTGGGTGGTCATGAGGAAGTGGCGCATCTTGTGATAGGCGTCGCGCAGCGCCAGGTCCACGGAAGACTTCTTGAAGATCTGGTTTTGCGCATCTGGCCCCAGCTCCGCCAGGTAGTTGGCGTAGCTGAAGCCGTGCAGCAGCCATTCGTCCTGGGTTTCGAGCAGCGGATAGGCCAGTTCGGCCAGCGGCGTTCCAGGCAGGTCCGCCTTCTTGTGCAGGACCAGCTGGAAGGTGCCGGTCAGCGAGCACTCGATGGCCGTGCCGCACAGCTCGGAGTCCCCCTGCGAGGCATGCGGATCTCCCACGGTGAAGTTGGCCCCTGGCACGGCCACGGGGAAATACATGGTCGCCCCCTTGCCGATGCGCCAGTTGTCGATGTTGCCGCCCGTGTGGTTGGGTGGAATGGAGCTGGCCATCTCCACCTCGGCCGGCGCCACGCCGATGGTGCCGAAATGCGGGCGCACGGGAACGCGGATATTGCGCAGCACGTTTTCGTTCTTGCTGATCGTGCGGTGGTCCACGGGCACGCCCGGATAGTCGATGGTCGGGTGGACCACGCCAAAGGGGTCGGTCTGCGGCGTCCAGCGGTAGTTGTAGACGGCGCGGGCCCAGTTGCGCTCGCCGGTCGCATCCACCTCGTAGATGGTGACCACCTCGCGCTTTCGGGGCTCGGTGAGCGTGTCGCCATAGTGAAAGCCCCAGTTCGCCGCCGCATTGCTGCCGAAGGTCCGGCCCTTGAACTGCGGGTTGCCCGAGGGGCGTGGCACCACATCAATGATGCGCACTTCCAGCACATCGCCGGGCTGGGCACCCTTGATGCGTACCGGCCCCGTGCAGATGTGCACGCCCTGGCCGCCACCTGCGCCGTTCTTGGCATCCATGGGACCGGCGCCCCGGCGATCGACGTTCTTGCGCTGGCTGTCCCAGTGGAACACGCTCTCGGCGCCAGGGTCGCCCCGGACCATGCGTTCGGCATCGTCATTGGCATGGTGGGTGAGCGTCTCCATGGTCACGTAGTCACCCGATTCGACTTCGACCACCGGCTTGGCCGATCTGCTGAAGTAGCCCCAGAGCACGGTGTTGGCAGAGGCGGGAATGTAGTAGTGGCTGGCCATGCCCTGGCCGGCCCGGGCGCCAGGCGCGCCCTGGGCAAAGGCCCGGGACGGTGCCATCGCGCCGCTGATGGCGCCGGCCGAGACCGCGCCGCCACCGACCACCATGGCGTCGCGCAGGAAGGAGCGGCGTGCAATCTGGAATTCCTCGCGGATCAGCTTCTCATCGGCTGGCGAAGCACCGTGCTGGCAGCCCGGGCCGCAGATATGTTCCTGGTGGGGGATGGTCATCGAAAATACTCCTGCTGTTGTGGATCGGTGCCGGCAGCGCCAGTGTCCAGGCGAGCATGTCCAGGCAGGTTGTTCCTGCGCGCACAAAAACTTGTCGCGGCTGCCATCCGGTGCGCCGGGCTTGGACAGGCTGTGCGCGGCAGTTCATAGTTCGCCCCTGATGCACGACGATCCAAGACGCTTTTCCACCCACGCATTTCCCGATGCCTTGCGGCAGGCTGCGCTCAATGAGGCGCTGTCCAGGGCAGACATCCATGGCGAAGCGCCCACGCCACCGTCCACCCACCTGGCGCTGCGCAGCTCGCCACTGGGATCGGTGTTCATCACGCTGGCCACCTCGCCCCTGACGCTGCGGGCCGTGGCCAAGCGGCTGCGCGGCCCGGGCCTGCTGCTGTGCGCCTTGCTGCAAGGCAGCGCCAATGCGGTGATCGAGGATGCCGCGTTCCCGATCAAGGCCGGCTCGGCCCTGCTGCTGGAGTCAGACCGGGACTGGCAGCTGCAGTTGCCCGGCGACGGCCGCCTGCTGCTTGCGCGGCTGGAGTCCTCGAGCTTTCTGTTGCGCCTGCTGCGCTCGTGCCCGCCCGAGGCCCGGCACATCGGCGGGACAGGCGGTGTGGGGGCCATGTGCATGGCAATGGCGGCCTCACTGGCAGAGCAGATCGACACACTGGCACAGGACGATCTGCTGTCGGTGGAGGCCACGCTCACCGACATGCTGGTCACCTGCCTGACACCGCGCGCCGGCAACCCCGACCAGGAGCAGGCCGAGGCGACCGAGCCGCCCAGCGCCGTGCAGCTTGGCCATCTGCGCCGCATCTGCCGCGCCATCGAAACCCGGCTGGGCGATGCCGAGCTGTCCATCGATGCCATCGCCGATGCGGAGGGGCTGTCCACGCGCTATCTGCAAAAGCTGTTCAAAGGAGCGGCCACCAGCTTCAGCACCTACCTGCGCGAACGCCGGCTGGAGCGCTGCCGCATGGACCTGAGCAACCGCTCGCTGCAGCATTTCTCCATTGCCGAGCTGTGCTTTCGCTGGGGCTTTGGCGATGCCGCCAACTTCAGCCGCGCCTTCACGGCCCGCTATGGTCTGTCCCCCAAGGCCTATCGCGCCAGTCCGGCGCGCGTGCAGGATGCGCCGCCCGGCCAGCGCGGACGCCCCTCGCCCGCAGAGAGCGCTGCGCAGGGTGCAGAACCGGCCGCAGCGCGCCTGGCACACAGCCCGTTCCAGGCCCTGCTGCGCGACCATGCACGCTACGCCCAGGCGCTGGCCCTTGTGCCCAAGCGCTCGGCGCATGCAGACAATGGCGGTGCGTCGCCCCAGCATTACTACCTTCCGGTCTCCGACAAGACCGTGCACTGGGGCTACCTGAGCCGTTCACTCAAGCCGGTGCTTTCGGTGCGCTCGGGTGACGTGGTGACCATGGAGACGCTGACCCAGCATGCCTCGGACGACTGGGAACGCATGATCGAAGGCGATCCGGGCGCCGAAAGCGTGTTCCACTGGACCGCAGCCCAGAAGGCCGTGGACCGGCGCGGCGCGGGCCCGATGGATGCCTCGATCTACGGCCGCGGCGCGGGCGAGGGCTTCGGCGTGCACATCTGCACCGGCCCCGTCTATGTGCATGAGGCCGAACCCGGCGACCTGCTGGAGATACGCATCCTCGACGTGCAGCCACGCCCCAGCTGCAGCCCCGCCCACCACGGCCGTGTCTTCGGCAGCAACGCCGCCGCCTGGTGGGGCTTTCACTACCGCGACCAGATCACGGAGCCCCGCCAGCGCGAAGTGGTCACCATCTACGAAATCGACCACGCACTGCCCGAGGAGCCCACGGCCCGCGCTGTCTACAACTACCGCTGGACGCCGCAGACCGACCCCTTCGGCGTGATCCATCCGACCATCGACTACCCGGGCGTGCCCGTGGACCCCGCCAGCATCACCCGGCGCTTTGGTGTGCTGGACAAGGCACGCGTGCCGCTGCGTCCGCATTTCGGCATGCTGGCCGTGGCACCGCGAGAGGCCGGTCTGATCGACTCCATACCGCCGAGCTACTTCGGCGGCAACCTGGACAACTGGCGCGCCGGCAAGGGCGCGACGCTCTTCCTGCCCGTATCGGTGCCAGGCGCGCTGTTTTCGGTGGGAGACCCGCATGCATCCCAAGGCGACTCGGAACTGTGCGGCACGGCCATCGAATGCTCGCTGACCGGCAGCTTCGAGCTGCGGGTGCACAAGCGCGCCGCGCTGGACAACCGCTTCCTTGCAGAGCTGGACCACCCTTTCCTGGAGACCGGCTCCGAATGGGTGATACAGGGCTTCAGCTTCACCGACCACCTGGCCGAACTGGGCAGCCAGGCGCAGTCCCAGGTCTATCGCAAGTCATCGCTGGAAGGCGCCATGCGTGACGCCTTCCACAAGGCAAGGCGCTATCTGATGCTGGCCCACGGGCTGGACGAGGACGAGGCCGTATCGCTGATCTCCGTGGCCGTGGACTTCGCCGTGACGCAGGTGGTGGACGGCAACTGGGGCGTGCACGCCGTGATCAAGAAGGCGCTGTTTCCGCCGGAACTCTCGGCGTCCGCCCAGGCGGGCCCATGAAGCCCACCCGGGATCAGACCCGTGCCAGGAAGCGGGCGATGCGCTGGGCGATGCGCTCGGGCTGCTCGCGGTGGGGAACGTGGCCGCCCCCGGCCACGATCTCCACCTCCACCGGGCCGCTGGCGCGGTCGCGGATGCGCTCGGGGTGGACCAGGGAGCCGAACTCGTCGAGCTCTCCATGGATGGCCAGCACCGGGCAGCGCACGCGCTCCAGCGCCTCGTCCAGCCGGTAGTCGGCAAAAGGCGGGGACAGCCAGGTATCGACCCAGGCAGACAGCACCCAGGCGGCCTTGTCGCCGTGGTATTTCTCCAGGCGCGCCAGCTGGCCGGGCCGGGCGAAATCCTGTTGGGCCGCACGAATGCCCTGCAAGGTGCGATCTTCCACAAAGGCCTGGGCGGACTCCGTGACCACCGCCTTGCACTGCGCACCATATCGGGCCGCCACCATGGCGGCCATGCCGCCGCCCACGCTGTGGCCCAGCACAATGAAATCCCCAAGGCCCAGCCCCTGGTGCACGGCCGGGAACACGGTCTCTGCCTCCCGGGCCACAAAGCCAGGCCCCAGCGTGCCCGGATAGGGGTCGGACTGGCCAAAGCCCAGCCGGTCATAGGCCAGCACATCGCGGCGCGTGGCCTCGGCCAGTTGCTGCGGGAAATCGCGCCACAGCGCCACCGAGCCCAGCGAGTCGTGCAGCAGCACGATGGGCGCGCGCGCCGGGCCTTGTTCGCCTTCGCCGGCCGCCGGCGCCTGCCAGCGCCTGACGTAGATGCTGCCCTGCGGCGTGGGAATGCGGATTTCGTTCAAGGATGCGGGGATGTCGGTCATGCACGAGGAAGGCATCGAAAAAAACTCCATGCCGGTCGGCGCCGGCCCGGCAGACATCATGCGCCTGCATGCCGCCAGAGGGCGACACCGTGGCGACGCACGAGGCGGAATGCGGCAGCTTTTGTCTCTCTCGGGGCAGCTTTTGCGAACCCGGGCGCGCGGGTTCCTCCGATGGTGAAAGGCCAGGCAGCGGCGTATAAGTTGAAGCCACCCCATGCACGCGAAGGCCTGCCATGTCACACGCTTCCGCTCCCCTGCCCGGCGCCGCACAGGCTGCCGTGGACCCGCGCCAGTTCAAGAGCTTTGCCGAGTTCTATCCGTTCTACCTTCAGGAACACAGCAACCGTACCTGCCGGCGCCTGCACTTCGTCGGCTCCACGCTGGCGCTGCTGTGCCTGTTCGCGCTGTTCCTGACCGGCAATTTCTGGTTCCTGCTGGGCGGCCTGCTGTTCGGCTACGGCTTTGCCTGGATAGGGCACTTCGGCTTCGAGAAAAACCGGCCCGCCAGCTTCAAGCGCCCGCTGTACAGCTTTCGCGGCGACTGGGTGATGTGGCGCGACATCCTCACCGGACGCATTGCGCTCTAGCGCCGCGCCGGGCACTACGGCCGGGGCCGGCTCTCCAGCAGGCTGGCCAGCGTCATGCCCGCCAGGCCCGTGCGCTCCCACAGCGGCTGCACGGCCGCGGAAGGAGCCAGCAGCAGGCGTTCGACCAGGGGGGCCAAGGGCGTGTGTTGCGGGTCCACCAGCAGCATGTAGCGGGGCTCGGTGCCCTCGCTGCCCGCCGCGACACCTGGTGCCTGCACCGTTCCCACCCAGTCGAGCACGGACAGCGCCTGCAGCACCGGATCGATCTGCTGCCAGTCCACATGCAGGCGGCGTGCCAGATCGCTGGCATACAGGCCCTTGGCGGGCGACTCGCGCTCCTGCTCCAGGTACTGCAGGATTTCCACGGCCATCTCGAACTGCCAGCCCTGCTGTCCGGGCATGCGCTGCACGCCGGCCATGACGATGGGCAGATACGCGGTGACCACGGCGCCCAGCAGCACGATGATCCAGGCCATGTAGATCCAGATCAGCAAGATCGGCAAGGTGGCAAAGGTGCCGTAGATGACCGAATAGGTAGGCACCGAGGCCAGGTACAGGCCCAGCGCCTTCTTGGCCAGCTCCATGCAGGTGGCCACGAACAGGCCGCCCACCCAGGCATGGCGCCAGCGCACCGCCGTATTGGGCACGTAGTGGTACAGGCCCGCCATGCCAGCGGCCAGCGCCAGGTACTCGATGGAATCGAAGATGAAGCGCAAGCCTTCGGGCAGCGCATTGACCAGCCCGCGCGAGGCCGACATCACATAGGACGACAGCACCAGGCTCAGGCCCAGCACCAGCGGGCCCAGCGTGATCGCGGCCCAGTAGATCAGCACGCGCTGGCCCAGCGGCCGCAGTTGGCGCACGCGCCAGATGTTGTTGAGCGTGCGGTCTATGGTGAGGATCAGCGCGACCGCCGTGATCACCAGAATGGAAAAACCGGCCATGCCCAGCTGGCTGGCCTTGGAGGCGAACTGCGTCAGATAGCCCAGCACCTGGCGTGCAATGGTCTCGGGGATCAGGCTGTCGATCAGCCAGCGCTCCAGCACGATCTGCACGCGCGAGAAGATGGGAAACGCCGTGAACAGCGCCAGCGCCACCGTGAAGAACGGCACCAGGGCCAGCACCGTGGTGAAGGTCAGGCTGCTGGCGGTGACGCCCAGCCGGTCCTCGCGAAAGCGTTCGCGCAGCGTGTGCGCGGTATTGCGCCAGGGAAAGCAGCGCAGGCGCTCGCGCCAGGATGGGGGCACCACCGGCTCGGGCCGCTCCATCAGCGAAAGGCTGCGCTCCCGTTCGGGCGCGGGCAGTGCAACGGCACCGTCCTCCAGGCCACCGGCAGGCTCCTGCCCGGGGCCGCCGCTCATCGCCATATCTCCGCTGCAACGCGCGTGCCTGAAACGGGAACGCGCGTGACCATCCAAGCAATCACATGTTCAAAGGACAAGACCATGGCCGATATGATGCCACCCCGATGACTGATTCCATTTCTCGCCCCGGCGCCGATGTCGCCGCCACCCGCTGGCTGGCGGTCTCCAGCCTCATGGGCCTGATCGTGCTGAGCCTGGCCTGGGAACTGTGGCTGGCGCCCATGCGGCCAGGGGGCTCCTGGCTGGTGCTCAAGGCCCTTCCGCTGGCGGTTCCGCTGATCGGCCTGCTCAAGCACCGCATGTATACCTACCGCTGGGTCAGCCTGCTGGTGTGGATCTATTTCACCGAGGGCGTGGTGCGCGCCTGGAGCGACGCGGCGCCCGGCCGCTGGCTGGCGCTGCTCGAAGTTTTCCTGTGCCTGATGCTGTTCACCGCCTGCGCCCTGCATGTGCGCTGGCGCCAGCGCAGCGCGCGCCGCGCGGCCCAGGCGGCCGGCGGCTGAGTCCCCGTTTTCATGCCTTCACGTCTTTGAAAGAAGTTGCAACATGACTGCACTGCTTGAACGCCTGCGCCAGATCGTCGGCGAAGCCCATGTCCTCACCGAGGGCGACCTCGTCGCCTATGAACAGGATTGGCGCCGCCGCGTGCGCGGCAAGTCCCTGGCCGTGGTGCGCCCGGCCAGCACGGCCGAGGTGGCTGCCGTGGTGCGCGAATGCGCGGCCGCAGGCACCAGCATCATCCCGCAGGGCGGAAACACCGGCCTGTCGGTGGGCTCCACGCCGGACGACAGCGGCACGCAGGTGGTGCTCAGCCTCACGCGCATGAATGCCGTGCGCAACATCGACCGCGACAACCTGAGCTTCACCGTCGAGGCCGGCTGCATCCTGCAAAGCCTGCAGGAGCTTGCCGAGAAAGAGGGCCTGCTGTTCCCGCTGTCGCTGGCCGCCGAAGGCAGCTGCACGATTGGCGGCAACCTGGGCACGAACGCGGGCGGCACCCAGGTGGTGCGCTACGGCAACACGCGCGAGCTGTGCCTGGGCCTGGAAGTGGTCACCCCGCAGGGCGAGATCTGGGACGGCCTCAAGGGCCTGCGCAAGGACAACACCGGCTACGACCTGCGCGACCTGTTCATCGGCAGCGAAGGCACGCTGGGCATCATCACCGCCGCCACCATGAAGCTGTTTCCCCAGCCTGCGGCCCAGCTCACGGCCTTTGCAGCGGTGCCCTCCATGGAAGCGGCCGTGCGCCTGCTGGGCATGGCGCACCAGTACCTGGGTGCGGGGCTGACGGGCTTCGAGGTCATGGGCCAGTTCGCGCTGTCCCTGGTGATCAAGCACATGCCCCAGCTGCGCGTGCCCTTTGCGGGCCTGGACGGCGCGCCGCCCTATTACGTGCTGGTCGAGAACTCGGACAGCGAGTCCGAGCAGCATGCCCGCGAGCGTTTCGAGGCGCTGCTGGAGCTGGCCTTCGAGGACGGCTGCGTGCTCGACGCCGTGGTGGCCGAAAGCCTGTCGCAGGCCCATGAGCTGTGGCACATCCGCGAAAGCATTCCGCTGGCCCAGGCCGAGGAAGGCCTGAACATCAAGCACGACATCTCCATTGCGGCATCGCGCATTCCCGCCTTCGTCGAGCACACCGATGCCGTGCTGCAGCGCGAGATCCCGGGTGTGCGCCTGGTCAACTTCGGCCACCTGGGCGACGGCAACCTGCACTACAACGTGCAGGCGCCCGTGGGCGGCGACGCCAAGGCCTTCCTCAATGAGCGCGAGCACCTGGTCAACCACCTGGTCTACGAGGCCGTGGCCGAATTCGGCGGCTCGTTCTCTGCCGAGCACGGCGTGGGTGCGCTCAAGGTGGACAAGCTGGAAAAGTACCAGTCGCCCGTGGCCCTTGGCATGATGCGCGCCATCAAGCAGGCATTGGATCCTCAAGGCCTGATGAATCCCGGCTGCATCCTGGCGCGCGCCTGATCGGGCAGCGCCGGCTTATCAAGAAGGGGCAGGGCCGCTTGGCGGCGCTGCCCCTTCTTGCATCCAAACGCGGTCAGGTGCGGCCAAACTCGGCCAGGTGCGGCCAGGTGCAGATCAGGAAGCGGGCTTGTTGCTCTCGACCACGGCAAAGGACTTCTGCACCTGGCTGGGCCAGGCGATGTCGGCACCGGCCGCGTCGGAGAAGTCGGTCTGCTTGCCATCGGTCAGCAGCCACACGCGCAGTGCGTTGCGCGCGGGATCGATCACGATGGCTCCCATCTCCTCGCCGCCCTGGTGCGGGCGCAGGCCGACGATGCTCCACACATCGCCTTCCTTGGTCAGAGGGCCCACGGTACGCATATTGCTCAGCAGGGTCGGGTAGCTGGTGCCCAGCAGCGCCTTGAGCCGGTCGGCCAGCACGCCTTGCTCCAGGTAGTTGGTGCCGTCATAGGGGTACTTGCCCAGGTACTCGGCCAGGCTGTCCAGACCGGGCTCGCCAGCCTTGGCCGTGGACGGCAGGCGCGTGCGCTCGGGAAAGTTCAGCGTCAATGCGGGCGCGGGCGCGGCCACATCGAGTGCCACGGACTGCACGGCCTTGGGAGTGGGAACGGTGGGAGAGCGCGGATCACAGGCTGTCAGCGCCAGCATGGCGGCACCCAGTGCGATTCCGGCCTGCCAGGGGGAGAGCATGGAAGACATGCGCAAGCTCCTTGTCAAAGCGGATGCGAAAAAACCATGGCGCCGGTATGAAAGCCCAGGCAAGACACCGGCGCCCGTCGGCAGTCATTTTCGCACCGGGGGTTGCAAACCTTGTTTCGAGGGGCATGGATACCGTCGGACAAGGCGCCGTATTCATCAAGGGATAATCCCCGCCATGAACATGACTGCCGCGCCCCGCCCTGCCCGCTCACAGTACGAAGATTTCATGCGCCATGTCTACGAACATGGCGTGTCCAAGACCGACCGTACCGGAACGGGTACGCGCAGCGTGTTCGGGCACCAGATGCGCTTCGATCTGTCCGAAGGCTTTCCGCTGGTCACCACCAAGAAGGTGCACCTCAAATCCATCATCCTGGAACTGCTGTGGTTCCTGCGCGGCGACAGCAACGTGCGCTGGCTGCAGGAGCGCGGCTGCACCATCTGGAACGAATGGGCACGCGAGGACGGCGACCTGGGCCCGGTCTACGGCGTGCAATGGCGCAACTGGCCCACGCCGGACGGCGGCCACATCGACCAGATCGCCGAAGTGGTCAAGCAGCTCAAGAGCAACCCGGACAGCCGCCGCATCATCGTCAGCGCCTGGAACGTGGCCGACCTGCCGCAGATGGCGCTCATGCCCTGCCACGCCTTCTTCCAGTTCTATGTGGCCGACGGCAAGCTCAGTTGCCAGCTGTACCAGCGCAGCGCGGACATCTTCCTGGGTGTTCCCTTCAACATCGCCAGCTACGCATTGCTGACCCACATGCTGGCCCAGCAATGCGACCTGCAGGTGGGCGACTTCGTCTGGACCGGCGGCGACTGCCATATCTACAACAACCACTTCGCCCAGGTCGAGACCCAGCTGGCGCGCCAGCCCTTCGCCTACCCGACGCTGCAGATCAAGCGCCGGCCCGACTCCATCTTCGGCTACGAGTACGAGGATTTCGAGGTCGTCGGCTACCAGCACCACGAGCCCATCAAGGCCCCCGTGGCCGTCTGAGGCTGCAGAAAGACCCGCCCGATGGCCATCCATCTCATCTACGCATGCGCCGCCAACGGCGTCATCGGCAAGGACAATGCCATGCCCTGGCACCTGCCCGAGGACCTGGCGCACTTCAAGCAATTGACCCAGGGCTCGGCCGTGGTCATGGGCCGCAAGACCTGGGACTCGCTGCCGGCCCGCTTCAGGCCGCTGCCCGGGCGCACCAACATCGTCGTCACGCGCCAGGCAGACTGGGCGCCCGAGCCGGCCGCCCCCGGCGTGCTGCATGCCACCAGCCTGGAGCAGGCCATGGCTCTGGGCCGCCAGGCATCGGCCGACGTCTGGGTCATGGGCGGTGCCCAGATCTACGCCCAGGCCCTGCCGCTGGCCGACAGCATCGAGGTGACCGAGATAGAGCGCGACTACGAAGGCGATGCCTTCGCCCCCACGCTCGGCCCCGAGTGGCAGGAAGCGTCACGCAGCCGCCATGTGGCCGCCAACGGGCTGCCCTACAGCTTTGTGCGCCTGCAACGACGCTGACATACCCCTGTCGCACACGGGGCTGGCGGGCGCGGCGGGTCTGTGCAAATAATGTCGTTTTTCCACGCCTTCGCCGTCTTTCGCGCCTCTTCGCCATGAGCCTCGTCCAGCCCTTGCCCCCCGGTCCGCTCGACATCGTCGGCGACATCCATGGAGAGTCCGAGGCGCTGGACCAACTGCTGGGGCACCTGGGCTACGACGCGCTGGGCCGCCATCCCCAGGGTCGGCGCCTGGTCTTCGTCGGCGACTTCTGCGACCGGGGGCCCGACAGCCCGGGCGTGCTCGCCCGCGTCGTGCCCATGCTGGAGTCGGGCCATGCGCTGGCCGTGCTCGGCAACCATGAAATCAACCTGCTGCGCGAGGATGCCAAGGACGGCTCCGGCTGGTTCTTCGACAGCCGCGTGGCCTCCGATACGCCCAAGTACGCGCCGTTCGCGCGCATGCCGCTGTGCGATATCCCTGACACCCTGGCCCTGCTGGAACGCCTGCCGATCGCCATGGAGCGCGAGGACCTGCGCGTGGTCCATGCGGCCTGGCGCCCGCAGCAGATCGCCATGGCGCGCGAGCTGCCGCTGGGCAGCGCACGCAGCGCCTACGACCACTACGAGGCCCTGGCTGCCCAGCAGGCCCAGGTCAACAAGGTGGCCGAGCGCATGCGTGCCGAACGCCAGCAATGGCCGCATGACCTGGAAGACCGCAACTGGCTGCCGCCCTTCCTGCCCGCGCACAGCGAGAGCGAACTGGCCAAGGCCATGGTCAATCCGCTGAAGGTGCTGACCTCGGGCGTGGAGCGCGAATGCCGCAATCCCTTCTACGCGGGCGGCAAGTGGCGCTTCGTCGAGCGCGTGGCCTGGTGGAACGAATACGAGGATGCCCAGGCCGTGGTCGTGGGCCACTACTGGCGGCGCCTGAACCGGGGCGGCCCGTCCTTCCACGGCGCCCAGGCCGAGAACCTGTTCGGCCAGACCGGTCCGCTGTCCTGGCACGGCCGGCGCGGCAATGTGTTCTGCGTGGACTACTCGGTCGGCGGCCGCTGGAACGCCCGCCTGGCCGGCGAGGACCCGCAACAGCGCTTCAAGCTCGCCGCCATGCGCTGGCCCGAGCGCCGCCTGGTCTTCGACGACGGCGCCCAGGCGGACAGCGAGGAGTTTGGCGTTGCGGCAGCCGCTGCCGCATAGCACGCGCTAGATCCGCGGCGCGTAGCGCAGCGTCAGCAACAGCGACCTGGGCGCACCGTAGTAGTTGTTGCCCGACACCGTGTTGTAAGAAGGCACGTAGTAGCGCTTGTCCAGCAGGTTGCTGACGTTGAGCGCCACGCTCAGCTCGGGCGAGACCTGGTAGGCCACGCGTGCATTCCACAGCGCAAAGCCTGCCAGGCGGAAGGCTCGGTCGGAGCTGAGGGTGTCGGTCTGCGCATTCACGCCCGCGCCCACCGTCCAGCGGCCCAGCTCGCCCGGCAGGCGGTAGCTGCCCCACAGGCGCAGCATGTGCCGGGGCGTCCAGGTGTTGAAGATCTGGCCCTGGTAGTCGGGGTCGGACTGGTAGCGCGTGGTGTTGTAGGTGTAGCCGGCCGCCAGTTCCAGGCCTGTGGCCACCTTGCCGGAGACCTCGGCCTCCAGGCCCTGGCTGCGCACCTTGCCCGAGGAGCGCGAGCAATACCAGTCATCACATGCAAAGCCGCTGTCATAGTCGTTGACGGCGCGGTTTTTGTGCTCGTAGCGGAACACGGCCAATGCCATGTTCAGGCGGCCGTCGGCCATCTCGCCCTTGATGCCGGCCTCGTAGTTGCGGCCCTGCACCGGCTTGATGAGGTCGCCCTGCACCGTGCGCGCGGTCTGCGGCTCGAAGACGGTGGAGTAGCTGCTGTACAGCGACCAGTTGTCGTTGAGCGCATAGACGGCACCCGCGTAGGGGATGAAACGCCCCGTGGTCTTGCTGGTGGAAGAATCGCCCGATTGCGCGCGGTAGGCGAAGTCATACCAGCCCAGGCGCCCCCCGGCGATCAGCGTGAGCGCCTGCGTGGGCCTGACACGCCAGGTGCCGTACAGGCCCTTTTGCGTGATGTCGTAATTGCTGCGCACATCCGCGCCACGCGCGGCGATGCTTTCCATGTCCTGCCAGGGGCGGTTGTGGTCTATATCGAAGATGTTGCCGCCCGCGGTCCAGGCGCGCACGAAGCGGTCGCTGGTGGTGTAGCCAGCGTAGTTGGCGCCCAGCAGCACTTCCTGCTCCATGCCCAGCGCCTTGAAGCGGCCCGACAGCGACATGTCCAGGCCGCGCTGCTGGTTGTTGAAGTCCACGCCGAAATCGCCGTAGCTCATGCCACTGCCATCGGGCTTGATGGGGCCCACGGCGCGCTGGTGCACGTTGGTGTTCTTCTCGTTCATGGCCATGCCCACCATCTTGAAGCGCCAGTCCGCATTGAAGCGGTGTTCCAGGTCGGCGAACAGCATGTTCTGGTCATTGCCTGCGCGGTTCCACATGGCGCCTGTGTAGGTGGAGCGCGGCAGGCCGATGTCGCTGCCGTCGGCAAAGCGCGGCAGGCCCACGATCATGGGGCGCGAGCGGCTGTGGCGCTGTCCCACGGCCAGGCCCACCGTGGTGCTGGCGCTGATGTCGTAGTCCAGCGCCGCGTAGATGTTGCGCGTGCGGTCGCGCGTGTATTCGGTGAACCCGTGGCTGTAGTCCCCGTCCAGCACCACGCGGCCGCGCAGCGTGCCTTCGGCATTGAGCGGCGTGCTGGCATCCATCTGCAGGCCGTAGTGGTCATCGGAGCCGAGCTTGCCCGTGAAGACCACGGAGCGCTCGCGGCCCGGGCGCTTGCGCACCAGGTTGATCGCGCCGCCGGGGCTGCCCGCACCCTGCAGCAGGCCGGCAGCGCCGCGCAGGATCTCCACGCGGTCATAGAACACCAGCGACTCCTGCTCCCAGTTGCCCAGGCTGTAGGTATTGCGCGTGAACGGCAGGCCGTCGTACTGCAGCGAGTCCACCGCAAAGCCGCGCGCATTGATGGCCAGGCCTGCGCCCACGCCCTGCACGGCCACCATGCCGGTGGCGTTGTGGATGGCGTCAGGCAGGTTGGTCATGCCCTGGTCGTCCATGCGCTGGCGCGTGAGCACGCTGACCGATTGCGGAATGTCCTTGAGCGCCTGCGCGGTCTTGCCCAGCGTGACCGTGCCGCTGGTGTAGGAGTCCGAGCCTTCGGTGACGCCGTCACGGATGCGCGTGTCGGTCACCATGACGACCGGCAGGCCCGCCTCTGCCCCAGCGGCAGCCTGGCCGCGCGATGTGCGCACCTCGGGCAAGGGGCGCAGCGCATAGCCGCCATTGGGCTGCGCATGGGCGGCCAGCCCCGAGCCGGCCAGCAGCGCATCCAGGGCCGCAGGCGCTGCATGGTTTCCACTCAGGCCCGCGCTGCGCCTGCCCGCGATGTCGGCCGCCGTGTACGACAGCATGACGCGGCTTTCCTGGGCGAAGCGGGCCAGCGCGCCTTCCAGCGGGCCTGCCGGTATGGCGTAGCTGCGCACTTCGGAGGGTGACTGGGCCTGGGCCTGCGCGGTTTGCGGCGCAAGGGCTGCGCTGACGGCGCACAGCGCCAGCGTGGTGCTGGCAGCCAGTGCCAGCGAATGGCGCCGGAAGGCCGGTGCCGCAGTGTGAGCAAGTCGTTGGACCATGAAATATCTCTTCCCTGAAAAGTGGCTTCTTCAGGACTTGCCACGCGAGAAAAGAAAACACCTCATGCCAACGGGTCCAGGCATCGATCAAATTGCAACAATTCGCAACAACAACCATCCAGCCTGTCTTGGCTCATGTCCTGCTCTGCCGGGCGCGCACGGTCAGCCAGTAGCGGCCAAAGCCGGTGAGCTCGATGGGCTGGGTGCGCACCAGCATGTCGAGCACGCGGTCGGTATCGTCCAGCGGATACATGCCCGAGACGCGCAGCGAGGCGAGCGCGGGATCGCAGGCCAGGCGGCCCCTGCGGTGGCGCGCCAGCTCGGCAATGAAGTCGGTCAGCGGCATGTCCCGCGCGGCCAGCAGGCCTGTGCTCCAGGCGGCGGCCAGTTCGTCGGCGGGCTGGGGCGCGTCCACGGCAAGGCGGTCAAAACCGGCCTGCTCGCCCGCGGCCAGAATGCGCACGGCCTGCGGGGCGTCGGCCGGCCGCACCTCGACCGCGCCCTCATAGACGGCCACATGGCTGGCGCCATCGCGCTGGCGCACCGCAAAGCGCGTGCCCAGCGCACGCAGCCGCCCTCGCGCGGTTTCAACCAGAAAAGGGCGGGCCTGCGGGTCGCTGGCCGTGGTGACCAGCACCTCGCCGCCCAGCAGCCGCAGCAGGCGCTGGCTGGCGTCAAAGCGCACATCGATGGCGCTGGCCGTGTTCAGGTGGATGCGCGTGCCATCGGCCAGGGTCAGTGCCTGGCGCTCGCCGGTGGCCGTGCGGTGGTCGGCCGACCATTCGCGCCAATCGCCGCGTTGTATCCACCAGGCGCTGCTGCCCGTGAACGCGGCCAGGGCCAGCAGCTTCATGGCCTGGCGCCGGCCGCGCGCACGGCTGCGGCGCGGCTGCAGCGCCCCATGCGCCAGCGGTGCGGGCAGATCGCGCAGGTGCAGGCCGCAGGCCTCGATGTGCCGCCAGGCGCGCTCATGGTCGGGATGATCGGCACGCCAGCGCCGCCACGAGGCCTGCGTGTCCTCGCCGGCATCGCAGGCCTGCAGGGCCACCAGCCATTGCACGGCCTGCAGGCTCACGGCTTCTGAAACGGGCGGGCCTTCAAAAACGGGCAGGCCGGTGGATGCGTGGCGGAATTCGGTCATGGGCTGGCGCTCAGCCGCCGAAGAAGCAGCAGTGCGCGGCCTTGGCGATATGGCGCTGCACCGTGGCCAGTGACAGCTGCAGCTCGGCCGCGATGTCGGCCTGCTTCATGCCGTCGAGCTGCGACAGCAGGAAGGCACGGCGCACGGGGGGTGCCAGCGTGTCCAGGCGGCGGTCCAGCTCGACCAGCGTCTCCAGCAGGATGGCGCGCGTTTCGGGGCCCGGCACCTGCGGCTCGGGCAAATGCGCCAGCGTGGCCAGGTACGCCTCTTCGATCTGCCTGCGTCGCATGAAATTGGCCACCACGCCCTGCGCCACCGTGGTCAGAAAGGCACGCGGCTCGCGTGCGGCAATGGGCTCGCTGCGCGTGAGCAGGCGCATGAAAGTGTCCTGCGCCAGATCGGCCGCCTCCGTGGAATTGCCCAATCGCCGCCGCAGCCAGCCCTGGAGCCAGCCATGGTGGACGCGGTACAGCGTATCGACCTCTTGGTGCAAAGCGGCGGGGGCGGCGGGCAAGACAGGCTCCTGGTGCGGCAGCACGTGCAGGCGTGCGCCACATGAATGAGAAAGATTCTCATTCTATAAGGATTAGGCCTTGATGACCTCCCCTTCGCAAACCGGCGCGCTCCAGAACCAGAGACACCGAGGAAGAGCCGCCTCGCACCGAGGATGTCGTCCCCCTTCAGGAGGAAGGCGCGCAGCGCATCAGGGGGTCTTCAAAAGCTACCGCGCAGCGTCAGCATCACATTGCGTGGCTCGCCATACCAGTTGTTGCCACCGCTGGTGCCCACTGTGCGGTAGTAGACCTTGTCGAACAGGTTGTTCAGGTTGAGCACGGCCTGCCAGTTGCGGTTGATGCGGTACTGCACGCTGGCATTCCACACGGCATAGCCGCCCTGGCTGAACTTGAAGGGCACGGCCGCGCCATCGAACTTGCCCGTGTCAGGATTGAAGGCATTGGCCGAGCCGCTGACGAAATGCGCGCTCTGGATATTGGCGCCGCCGCCAATCGTCCATTGCGACAGCTCGCCCGGCAGGCGGTAGGTGCTCCACAGCTTGAACAGATGCTTGGGCGTGACGGAGTGGTAGATGCCTTCGATGCCCGGCGTCTTGTTGTGGTTGCGGTTGAAGGTGTAGCCGGCAAACAGCTGCCAGCCGCGCGCCAGCTCGCCCGAGATCTCGCCTTCCACGCCCTGGCTGACCACCTTGCCCTTGCTCAGCCAGCAGCAGTTCAGGCCCGCGTCGCCGATGTCGGTGTTGGGGTAGGAGGGATCGGCCACGGCCTCGCCATTGCGCTCTATGCGGTACAGGGCCATGGAGGCCATCAGCCGGCCCTCGTTGAACTCGCCCTTGGCGCCCAGCTCGAAATTGCGGCCCTTGATGGGGTCCAGCGGCGTGCCTGGCAAGGGCCCACCCAGCTTGTCGGCCTGGGACTTGTGGATCTCGGCGACGCTGCCGTAGGCCGTCCAGCGGTCGTCGATGTCGTAGACCAGGCCGCCATAGGGCGTGAAGATGCCGCTCTCGCCATAGGACGACACGATGCGGCTGGTGAGATTGCCGGCCCGGTCGAAGCGCAGCCAGGGCGTCTGCGTGTCGTAGCTGGCGCGGCGCGCGCCGACGATGGCGGTCAGGCGGTCCGTCAGGCTCAGGTTGAGCCGGCCGTACAGGCCTTTCTGCGTGGCGCCATAGCCCGCGAAGCTGCGCGTCTTCCAGACGAAGCTGGGCAGGGGAATGGCGCCCGGGTCGAAGCCGAACACGTTGATGCCCCCCGGCATGTCCACCTCGGACAGAAAGGTGTCCTGCGTGTCACGGATCTTGGCCCAGTCCGCGCCCAGCAGCAGCCGGTGCCTGCGCCCCAGCAGGGAGAACGTTCCGCTGACGTTGGCATCCAGCGCCTTCTTGGTGGAATAGAAGTCGTTGGAGAAGCCGTTGAGCGTGGCTCCCAGGCCCGTCGTCGGATCGACCGCGCCGGTGACGTCGGCCAACCGGCTGTCGCTGTCCACCTTGACATAGTTGGCATGGGCGCGGACGCGCCAGTCGCCCTCCAGCTTCTGTTCCAGCTGGGCGAACAGCTCCTTGTTGGTCCTGTCGTAATGGCCCCAGCCCGCCATGAGTGCCGTATGGCGCGGCAGGTGCAGATCGTCGCCATTGGCCGCGCGCGGCAGGCCACCGCGCCAAGGCAGGCTGGCCGACTTGTCGTAGCTGCCGCCCAGGGTCAGCTTGGTCGCCGGCGTGAGATCGGCTTCCACGATGCCGTAGAGCAAGGTGTTGCGCGCATCGGCGTAGTCATAGAAGAACTCGCGGTCGCTGTGCGCCAGCACGGCGCGGCCGCGCACCCGGCCATCGGCAGCCAGGGGGCCCGCCACATCAAGTTCGGCCCGGCGCTGGTTCCAGCTGCCCACCGAGGCCGAGGCCAGCACCTGCGGCTGCGCCGTGGGGCGCTTTCTCACCAGGTTGATGGAGCCGCCGGGCTCGCCATTGCCGCTGTACAGGCCGTCCGCGCCGCGGATCACCTGCACGCTGTCGTACATGGCCATGTTGGGGTCGAAGGTGCCCTGGCTGAAGGCGTCCACCGCCGCTCCGTCGATCTGGACATTGCTGATCTGGAAGCCCCGCGCGTAAAAGCTGTTGGCCGTGCCGCCCAGGCCACCCGAGCCCGCGTAGTCCACCGTCACGCCCGTGGTCTGCTGCATCACGTCGCCCACGGAGACCAGGCCCTGGTCCTCGATGCGCTGGCGCGTGACCACGGAGATGGACTGCGGCGTCTCGCGCACGCTCTGCCCCTTGCCCAGCGACACGCGCGAGGCCGCATAGGAGCCCGAACCCTCCGTGGTATCGCCAGCGTGCGCCTGGGCCGTGACCAGCACCGTGCCCAGCGCAGCATCGGCTGCCGGCGACGGCTCCCTGAGCGGTGCCTTCAGCGTGTAGGCGCCCGGCACGGCGTCGATCACGGTCACGCCCGTGCCGGCCAGCAGCCGGTCCAGCGCCTGGCGCGGCGTGAAGCGGCCCTGCAAGGCCGGTGAAGTGCGGCCCGCAACGATCTGCGGATCGAACAGCACCTGGTGCTGGGCCTGTTGCGTGAACTGGCGCAGCGCGCCGGCCAGCGGCTGGGGCGCGATGCTGAAGGCCAGCTCCCCTGCCTGACCCGCCTGCCCCGCCTGCCCCGCCTGCACGGACGATGGCTGCTGCGCCTGCACCGCAGGCTGCGCCAGCGCGACCAGGGCTGCGGCCACCAGCGACGGCATCCTTGCCGGCCGCCATGGCCTGCCCCTGTGCTGAAACTCTCCTCCCCAAATGCCCGCGCCCATGGCGGCGCTGCCGTGTTCTTTTCCTGCTTGCATCCCTGCTCCTGCTGCACTGTGTCCATTGCCCGCTGTCGCGGTGTGCGCGGTGGGTGGCAGGCAGACAGTTGAGCGTCCACCCGCCACGCGCGTGCGCGGCCGTCGCGGTTGTTGGCTGAGCTGTGCACTGGGCAGCGGCCTGGCTGGCAACCATGGAGGCGCGAGAAAACCCGGCCTCCATGAAGGTAAAACCCGCTACCGCGCCAAAGTGGGAACGTGGCCGAACCGAGAAAGCGGGTTGTTTACATTAATTTACAAACAGCCAAGACACTCAATGCGCCGAGATTCGCCAGCCGCCCTGCACTTCTGCCTGCACACGCACCGGCAACAAGTGCGGCAACGAGCGCAGAAACACCTCGGGCTTGCCGGTCAGCGCCACGCCGGACACGGACAGCGCGGCCAGCCGCGCATCGCCATCCACCCGTACGGGCTGGCCCAGGTAGCGCGACAGATCGGCGGCGACCTCGGCCAGCGTTGCCTGCTGGAACACCATCTGGCCGCTGCGCCAGTCGCCCACCGTGTCCGCGCCGGCCGCCAGCGGATGCTGCGTGCCGTCGCGGGCATCGACGGACATGCCGGTACCCGCGCCCAGCAGCAGGCGCCTGCCGTCCGCCGCATGGCGGTCGGGCCGCAGTTCCACCTTGCCCTCCAGCACCTTCACCACCAGCGCGGGCGGCCCGGCGCGCACATTGAAGGCCGTGCCCACCACGCGGACCTGGCTGGCGCCGCTGTCCACGGTGAAGGGCCGCGAGCGGTCGGCGGCGACCTGGAAGAAGGCCTCGCCCTGGTCCAGCACCGTCTCGCGGCGGCGCGGGTAGTAGCGCACCTGCAGCCTGGAGGAAAAATTCAGCGTGACCCGCGTGCCATCGGGCAGTTCGGCCTCGCGCACCTCGCCGGGGCCGGTGGCCATCTCGATCACATGGCTTGCGTGGTTGTCCCAGGCATACCAGCCCCCGCCCACGGCCAGCGTCGTGACCAGAGCCACCGACAGCAACGCAGGCATCAGGCCGCGGCGTGTGCGCTGACGTGCCGGCGCGGGCAAGTGGGCCTGTGTCTGCGCACGCGGCCCGCTCGCCCTGGCTTGCGGCGCAGCAGCCGCGTCGCAGGCCAGCGCCGGCCTGGGCAACTGCTGCAGGTCCAGCACCGTGCGCCCCAGGCTCTCGAAGATGCTGCGGTGCTGCGGGTCGGCGGCCAGCCAGGCGTCGAGTTCGCGCTCGTCGGCGCCGGTCCAGTCGGCTTCACGGCGGCGGGCGAAGTAGTCGGCGGCGCGGGCGTGCAGTTGCAGGCGTTTCGGGGTCAGCGTCATTCCCGGCCCTCCCCGTCCGTCGCGGCCTGCGCCAGCAGGCCCTGCATCAGGCGCATGTCTTCGGCGCTGCCGTACTGCACGCGCAGTTCGCAATAGGCCATGGCCAGCGTCACGTGGTTGTGCACCATGCGGCGGGAGATGCCCATGCGCTGCGCCACCTCGGTCTGCGTGAGCCCGTCGATGCTGTGCAGCACGAAGGCCTCGCGGCGGCGCTCGGGCAGCTCGGCCATGGCCTGCTCCAGCCGGCCCAGCCGCTCGCGGTGGTGCGCCGCCTGCAGGGGG
>NZ_LFJT01000013.1:0-123211 GCF_001682645.1 Delftia sp. JD2 | reverse complement strand
TGCCGGGCCGGTTGCCGCGCGGCCTGCCGCAGCAAGGGCGGCGGCGCCCAAGCTGGCCTCGGCGCCCCGGCCTGCCGCACCGGCAGCCGAGGATGGCCAATGGGAGAACTTCTAGCAGCCTGCGAGCACGGCGGCGCCGTGCGGCGGCATGCTGCCGATCAGGCCAGTTCGGCGATCAGCTCGATTTCCACGCAGGAGCCCAGCGGGATCTGGGCCACGCCGAAGGCGCTGCGCGCATGCGTGCCGGCATCGCCGAAGACCTGGCCCAGCAGCTCGCTGCAGCCGTTGGCCACCAGGTGCTGCTCGGTGTAGTCGCCCGTGGAGTTGACCAGGCACATCAGCTTGACGATGCGGCGCACGCGGCCCAGGTCGCCGCCGGCGGCATGCTGCAGCGTGCCCATCAGGTCGATGGCGATGGCGCGCGCGGCCTGCTGGCCGTCGGCAGTCTGCAGATCACGGCCCAGCTGGCCGGCCCAGACCTTGCCGTCCTTGCGCGCGATATGGCCGCTCAGGAACACCAGATTGCCCGTCTGCACATAGGGCACGTAGGCCGCCGCCGGGATGGCAGGCGACGGCAGTTCGATGTTCAGGGCCTTCAGTTGTTCGTAAACGCTCATCGTTGATTCCTTCGAGACAAGAAAAATCCGGCACCAGTGCCGGGGTGGCGGACAGTGTGACACAGCCCCTTGCACCCTGGCATGTCAGGGCCTGGGCTTCCGCCAGTCTGATTGTTGTCTGAATCCGAGGCGCTGCATGGTGGCTGCGCGGCATCCGCTCCTAGCATGTGTGGATGCACCCTGCGGCACCTGCCCAAACCCTCTCACCGTCTTCCTGGACGCCCCTGCTGCTCGGCTGCGTGGCCGGTGCGGCCTGGCAGGTCACGCAGCCGCGCCTGTGGCCGCTGTGGATGTATCTGCTCTTGGCGGGCATGGGGCTGGCAGGCCTGGCATGGAGGGCATGGGCAGGCCGGCGCGGCCGTGGTGTGCACCGCCTGTGGGCCGCTGTCTGCGCTGCCTTGCTGGTGGGCGGGTTGACCGGCTGGCGGGCCCAGGACTTTGCGGGCCAGGCGCTGTCTGCGCCGTTGGAGGGGCGTGACCTGCGCATCGTCGGCGTCGTGGCATCTCTTCCCCAGAACATGGCCCAGGGCATGCGCTGGCGCATGGAGGTGGAGCAGGCTCGGATCGTCGGCAGCGAAGAGGTCTTGGCGCCGTTTCCTGCACTGATCGAATTGTCTTGGTATGCCCCCCGGGGCCAGCAGTCCAGGGGTGTTGCCATGCTGCCCGATCTGCGGCCGGGCCAGCGCTGGGCGCTGACCGTGCGGCTCAAGCGCCCGCATGGCGCGCGCAATCCCCACGGTTTCGACTATGAGCTGTGGCAGTGGGAGCAGGGCGTGCAGGCCACGGGCCATGTGCGCGAACAGCCCGCTGCACGCCAACTGGCCGACACCGGCAGCCATGCCCTGCAGCGCTGGCGCCAGCAGATGCGCGACGCCATCCTGGGCCGCACAGCCGCGCTTGCGGCATCCCTGCAGCGCATCGGCCTGGACCCTGCCCATGCGCCGCGCATGCTGGGTGTGGTGGCCGCCCTGGCCATGGGTGATCAGCAGGCCATTGCGCGGGATGACTGGGCGCTGTTTAGGCATACCGGCGTGGCCCATCTGATGAGCATTTCCGGCCTGCACATCACCTTGTTCGCCTGGCTGGCAGCCCTGGTGGTGGGGCGGCTGTGGCGCTGCAGCGCACGGGCCTGCCTGTGGTGCCCGGCGCCGCAGGCGGCCCTGCTGGCCGGCGTGCTGCTGGCGGGCGGCTATGCGCTGTTCAGCGGCTGGGGACTGCCGGCGCAGCGCACCGTCTGCATGCTGGCCAGCGTGGCTGTGTTGCGCGGCGCCGGACTGCGCTGGCCCTGGCCTGCCGTGTGGTGCCTGGCGCTGGCCGTGGTCGTGGTGCTGGACCCCTGGGCCCTGTGGCAGGCCGGCTTCTGGCTGAGCTTTGTGGCCGTGGGCGTGCTGCTGGCCACCGATGCGCGCATGCAGGGCGCGCAGCGGCCTTCGCTGCCTGCCCGTGCGCTGGCCTTGTGGGGCGAGCAATGGCGCATTTCGCTGGCGCTGGCGCCGCTGGGTCTGATGCTGTTCGGCCAGCTGTCGCTGTCGGGGCTGCTGGCCAATCTGGCGGCCATTCCCTGGGTGACCTTCGTGGTCACGCCGCTGGCCCTGCTGGGGGCCTTGTGGCCGCCTTTGTGGACAGGCGCGGCGCTGGCGCTGGACCCGCTGCTGGAGCTGTTGCAATGGCTGGACCAGTGGGCATGGGCCGTGGTGCAACTGCCGCAGCCGCCGCTGTGGGCAGGGCTGGCTGCGCTGTGCGGTGGCCTGGCGCTGGTGGCTCCGGTGCCTGCCGGATGGCGCTGCTGGGGCCTGGCCATGTGCCTGCCGGTCCTGTGGTGGCCGTCGCCATCACCGGCGCATGGCGAGTTCGATCTGATGGCCGTGGACATAGGCCAGGGCAATGCCGTGCTGGTGCGCACGGCGCGGCATGCCTTGCTGTATGACACGGGGCCGCAGTACGGCCTGGACAGCAATGCCGGCGACCGGGTGCTGGTGCCGCTGTTGCAGGCTCTGGGTCTGAGGCTGGATGCCCTGTGGCTCAGCCACCGCGACAATGACCACACGGGCGGTGCATTGGCCGTGCATGCCGCGCAGCCGCAGGCTGAGGTCTGGGGATCGGATTCCGTGATCCTTGACCCTGCGCTGGCCGGCCTGGGCGCTGTGCGCCGCTGCCAGGCGGGCCAGCACTGGGAATGGGATGGCGTGCGGCTGGAGGTGCTGCATCCGTCTGCCGGCGAACGGTTGCCCTCCGCACTGGCGCTGGCCCATGCCAATGCGGGCAGCTGCGTGCTGTTGCTGCGCTCGGCATCTGGCGTGCAGGCCTTGCTGGCCGGTGACATCGAGGCTGCGCAGGAGCGGTCCTTGGCACGGGCCGGCGCCCTCACGCCCGTGCAGTGGCTGCTGGTGCCCCACCACGGCAGCCGCACTTCATCGAGCACCGCCCTGGTGCAGGCCCTGGCACCGCGCTGGGCCATGGTGCAGGCGGGATATCGCAGCCGTTATGGCCATCCTGTCCCCGAGGTGGTGCGCCGCTATGAGGCCCATGGCGCCGGCGTGGTGCAGTCGGCCCGCTGCGGCGCGGCGCACTGGCGCTCTTCGGACCCCGTGCACCTGGTCTGCGAGCGGGAAAGGGCGCGCCGCTATTGGGATGTGCACGTCACGCAGGGGCAGGGCGGATAGGGCGTGCGCCGATGGCGGAACAGGATGCATATGCTGGATACCGCTTGTCCGGATTGAGGTTACCTATCGCTACACTGGTGCGATACGAGGGCTGGCCCGTAGCTTGCTAGACCCCGTACACATGCAGCGACAGGAGGTGACGAATGCATCCATTTGACGAGATGTACACGATGACGCCGTTCGACGGCAGCGATGTGCGCCTGCACTACAAGGACTACGCGCAATGGCTTGCGCGCCAGTCCGAACAGACGCTGCGAGCGCGCAGCGCCGAGGCCGAGATCATCTTCCGGCGCGTCGGCATCACGTTCGCCGTCTACGGCGACAAGGACGAAAGCGGCGCCGGCAACGAGCGCCTCATCCCCTTCGACCTGATACCGCGCGTCATTCCCGCACATGAGTGGTCGCGAATGCAGGCGGGCCTGGTGCAGCGCGTGACGGCGCTCAACCGCTTCCTGCACGATGTCTATCACGACCAGGAGATCCTGCGCGCGGGCCTGGTGCCGCGCGAACTGGTGCTGAACAACAGCCAGTACCGGCCCGAGATGCGGGGCCTGGCGGTGCAGGGCGGCATCTACGCCCACATTGCCGGCATCGACATCGTGCGCGCCGCCAATGCCCAGGGCGAGGGCGTGTACTACGTGCTGGAGGACAACCTGCGCGTGCCGTCGGGCGTGTCGTACATGCTGGAGAACCGGCGCATGATGATGCGGCTGTTCCCGGACCTGTTCTCGCGCCATCCCGTGGAGCCCGTGGCCCACTATCCCGACATGCTGCTGGAGACGCTGCGCGCCAGCGCGCCGGCCGGCACGCCCGAGCCCACGGTGGTGGTGCTGACGCCCGGCATGCACAACAGCGCCTACTTCGAGCATGCCTTCCTGGCCCAGCAAATGGGTGTGGAGCTGGTCGAGGGCCAGGACCTGGTGGTGGACAAGGACGTTGTCTACATGCGCACCACGCGCGGTCCGCAGCGCGTGGACGTGATCTACCGGCGCGTGGATGATGATTTTCTCGACCCCGAAGTCTTCCGCCCCACCTCCACGCTGGGCTGCCCCGGCCTCATGCGCGCCTACCGTGCCGGCAACGTGAGCATCTGCAATGCAGCGGGCACGGGTGTGGCCGATGACAAATCGGTCTACCCCTATGTGCCGGAGATGATCCGCTTCTACCTGGGCGAGGAGCCCATCCTGCAGAACGTGCCGACCTGGCTGTGCCGCAAGCCCGATGACCTGCGCTACGTGCTCGACCACCTGGACGAGCTGGTGGTCAAGGAAGTCCACGGCGCCGGTGGCTACGGGATGCTGATCGGGCCTGCCGCCTCGCGCGGCGAGATCGAGGATTTCCGCCGCGCGCTCATCGCCAATCCCGGCGGCTATATCGCGCAGCCCACGCTGGCGCTGTCCACCTGCCCCACCCTGGTGGAGCAGGGCATCGCACCAAGGCACATCGATCTGCGGCCCTTCGTGCTCAGCGGCAACCAGGTGCGCATGGTGGCCGGCGGCCTCACGCGCGTGGCGCTCAAGGAGGGCTCGCTGGTGGTCAATTCATCACAGGGCGGCGGCACCAAGGACACCTGGGTGCTCGGGGCCGGTGAGTCAAACGAGGGAGGACATTGAATGCTCAGCCGTACTGCCGATCATCTGTACTGGATGTCCCGCTACACGGAGCGTGCGGAGAACACCGCCCGCATGCTCAACGTCTCCTATGACACCTCCATGCTGCCCCAGGCGCCGCAGGTGGCGCGCAAGGCCTGGCAGGGCGTGCTGTCCATCAGCGAGCTGATCCCCTCCTACGCTGCCCGCCACGGCGAGGTGCAGCGCGAGGCCGTGCTGCACTTCATGGTGCGCGACGAGAGCAACTCCTCGTCCATCGCCTCCTGCCTGCGCGCTGCGCGGGAGAACGCGCGCGCCGTGCGCGGCGCCCTGACCACCGAGGCCTGGGAGACCCAGAACCAGACCTGGCTGGAGCTCAAGCGCCTGCTGGCCGAGGGCGACTGGGAGCGCGATCCGGGCCAGTTCTTCGAATGGGTCAAGCACCGCTCGCACCTGTCGCGCGGCGTGACGCTGGGCACCATGCTGCAGGACGAGGCCTTCCACTTCCTGCGCCTGGGCACCTTCATCGAGCGCGCCGACAACACGGCACGCCTGCTGGACGTGAAGTTCCACGCCATCGAGCGCGACTACCACGGCAGCGCACGCAACGGCGCATCGGGCAAGGCAGCCACGCCGTTCGACTTCTACCACTGGAGCGCGCTGCTGCGCAGCGTCTCGGCCTTCGAGGTCTACCGCAAGGTCTACCGCGACGTGATCACGCCCGAGCGCGTGGCCGAGCTGCTGATGCTGCGCAGCGACATGCCGCGCTCGCTGCTGGCCAGCATGCTGGAGGTGGTGGCCAACCTGGAAAGCGTGGCCAACGCCCAGTCGCGCGAGACCCAGCGCAAGGCAGGCCGCCTGCTGGCCGACCTGCGCTATGCGCGCATCGACGAAATCCTGGCCACGGGCCTGCACGCCTATCTCACGCAGTTCCTGGACCGCGTGCACGACCTGGGCCAGGGCATCAGCCGGGACTTTCTGGTGCCCGCCTGAGTCCGCCCGCCGCCATGCAGCACAAAGCCGCCCTCGGGCGGCTTTGTTCATTGGTTCATTGGGCGGGGCCGAACTCAGGCCTGCGCGCTGCCCAGGTCCAGCACAACGCCCTCGGCGCCGCCGATGGGCAGCACGTCGCAGTTGTCGCCAGGGCCGCCACGGTCGATCACGATGAAGCGCGCCGGCGCATTCAACGCGATCAGCGAGTGGTGCCAGACACCGCGCCGGTAGTTCACGCCCTGGCGGCCGTTGGTGATGAAGGCGCGCAGGTCGGCGGTTGCCACCTGTTCGCCCAGGGGGGCCACCACCACGATGAAGGGCTGTGCATCCAGCGGCATGAAGGCCTGGCTGCCCAGGGGGTGGCGCTCCATGCTGGTCAGCCGCAGGGGCAGCGCATAGGGCCGGGCATGGAACAGATTGATCAGCCCATGGCCTTCGCTGCCGCCCGTGTCCACGCGGGCCAGGGCGTGGTAGCGCTCAGTCATGCCATCGTTGATGAGCAGCGGTGTGTGGCCTGTGCTGTCCAGGACCTCGCCAAACTCGGCAAAGGCCTTGGCGGTCAGCGGCTGGGCGCGCAGGCAAAGGCTGGCGGGGCGGGTCTCTGACAAGGTGTTCACGAAGTTTTGCCTCTTGTTTTCGTACTGGTAATACCAGTTTGCAGTTGGACCGGATTTTTGTCAAACCTCGGGGAATTAGCTTTGCTTGTGTTGAGTTGGGGTAAATGCGAGTGCACATGGCAAAGCGCTGGGAGTACCGTTCGCTTCGTAATTTCATACCGGTAATACCAGTTGGTCGCAACTCCTCAACCAAGGACTCCCTGATGTCATCTCTTCCCGCATCTGCCGAGGTCGCCGGCACGGCGCCGGCGCTGGCCAGCGAAACGCCGGCCGAGGCCGCCGTCTACCGCAAGGTGGCCTGGCGCCTGCTGCCCTTCATCATGGCCTGCTATGTGGCGGCCTACCTGGACCGGGTGAACGTGGGCTTCGCCAAGCTGCACATGCTGGCCGACCTGCAGTTCAGCGAGGCCATGTACGGCCTGGGTGCGGGGCTGTTCTTCATCGGCTACTTCTTCTTCGAGGTGCCCAGCAACATGCTGATGCACCGCATAGGCGCCAAGGCCACCATCTCGCGGATCATGATCATGTGGAGCCTGATCTCGGCGGCCATGATGTTCGTGAGCACGCCCACGCAGTTCTACGTGCTGCGCTTTCTGCTGGGCGCGGCCGAGGCGGGTTTCTACCCCGGCATGATCCTGTACATGACCTACTGGTTTCCGTCGTACCGGCGCGCCCGCATGGTGGCGCTGTTCATGTGCGCGATTCCGGTCTCGGGCATCCTGGGCGGCCCGCTGTCGGGCGGCATCATGGACCTGATGCAGGGCGTGGCGGGCCTGCGCGGCTGGCAATGGCTGTTCCTGCTCGAGGCCATCCCCTCGATGATCCTGGGCCTGGCCGTGCTCTGGTACCTGGACAACGGCATCCGCGCCGCACGCTGGTTGACCGAGGCGGAAAAGACCCTGCTGGAGCGCAACATCGCCCGCGAGAACGCCAGCAAGAGCGATAGCCATGTGACGCTGCGCGCGCTGTTCTCCGACCCGCGCATCGTCAAGATGGCCCTGATCTGCTTTTGCACCGTCATGGGCCAGTACGGGCTCACGTTCTGGCTGCCCAGCCTGATCCGCCAGTCGGGCGTGGAGGGGGCCTTTCACATCGGCCTGCTGACGGCCGTGCCGTTCTCGGTGGCCGTGGTGTCCATGAACCTGGTCAGCCGCAGTTCGGACCGCATGCGCGAGCGCCGCTGGCACCTGATCGTGCCGTTTTGCGTGGGCGCAGCGGGCCTGATGCTGTCGGCCATCTTCAGCGGCAACGTCTATCTGTCGCTGGCCGCCCTGGCGCTGGCCGCGGGCGGCAGCCTGGCGACGTCTCCGCTGTTCTGGAGCCTGCCCACGGCCATCCTGTCCAGCGCGGGTGCGGCAGCCGGCATTGCGCTGATCAACTCCTTTGCCAACCTGGCCGGCTTCATCAGTCCCTACATGATCGGCCTCATCAAGGATGCGACACAGAGCACCAATGCCGCCATGTTCGTGCTGGCCGGCGTGCTGCTGTTCGGCGCCTTCCTGACCTATACGGTGCCGGCCAAGCTGGTCAACAAGTAGAGGCACTAACGCCGCACGACTACACGACCACACGACCCACGACCATGCGGCAGCGGTGCGCAGTCGCTAAGATCAGCGCACCTGCCGCCCCCGACCCCGAGACCTGCCAACGCATGGAACCCAGCACCGCTTCCAGTCCTTCCGCCAGCACCGCCGTTGCCGGCAATGCCGCCCGCGTGATCCGCGAGTGGATCGAGGGCGGCGTGTATCCGGTGGGCGCGCTGCTGCCGTCGCAGCGCGACCTGTCGGAGCAACTGGGCATCAGCCGGACCTCGCTGCGCGAGGCGCTGTCCACGCTGCAGGGGCTGGGCCTGGTCGTGGCGCGGCCCGGCAAGGGCATGTACGTGACCGAGGCCACCGACGCCCCGGCCTCTGCCGCAGAGGCCTGGCGCTTTGCCGACTCGCATGCGCTCACCGATGTCTATCAGCTGCGCTATGCGCTGGAGGGCTTTGTCGCACGCCTGGCGGCCCTGGTGGTGCAGCCCGAAGACGTGGCGGCCCTGCAGGCCAACCTGCAGGCCATGCAGCAGAGCATCGAGCTGGCCGATTTCGTGCAGGCCACGCGCCTGGATTTCGAGTTTCACCTGCAGATCGCCACCATCTCGGGCAACCATGCGATTGCCGACGTGCTGCGCGGCAGCGGCGAGGTCATGCAGGAAAGCCAGCGCCTGCCGTATTACAAGCGCGGCGCGCGCCATGCGACCGCCGAGGAGCATGCCGCCATCATCGAGGCCCTGTCCCAGGGCAGGCCCGAACTGGCGCAGCAGGCCATGGCCACGCACATCGTGCAGGCTGCCCAGCGCGCGGGCGTGCACTTTCCCACCGGCCTGTAGGCGCGCCGGCACGAGCCCGATCGGCCGGGTTTTTGGCCTTACCATCCTTGGCGCAACGCATTTTTCCCCTCTCCACAGACCGCCACGGATGCCGATCCATGACAAGCCAAGGAAATGAACTCTGCAGACTGGCAGACGCCCTCGCGGCGCAGCGCGAAGGACTCTTGCAGACATGGCGCAAGGCCGTCAGGCGGGACCCGGCACTGACCGCCGGCGAGGCGCTTCCCCGCACCCAGTTGAACGATCACATTCCGGCCGTGCTGGCCGCGTTCGAGCAGCAATTGCGGGCCCTCGGCGGTGCCCCGGCAGGCGCTGCCGAGCCGCCGGTCGATGGCGAGCAGGCCGCCGCCCACGGCCTGCACCGCTGGCAACAGGGCTATGACCTGCATGAAGTCGTGCGCGAGCTGGGCCTGCTCAACGAAGTCATGGTGGCGCAACTGGAGGCCTATGCCGAGGAGCATCCCGATGCGCATGGCGCCATGCCCGTTGCGCGCAAGGCCTGGGCCGCCACCTACACGCGCGACGTGCAGGACAGCAGCACCCAGTATTTCCGCCTGCAGCAGCAGGAGGCCGAGGGCCATGTCCGGGACCTGGAAGCGGCGCTGCATGACGTGAGCACGCTGGACCTGCAGCGCTCGCAACTGTGGGAGCAGGTCGCGCATGACCTGCGCAGCAACGTCGGCGTGGTGGCCAATGTGACGCATGGCCTGGGCATGCAGCATGCGCCGGCGCAGTCGCGCGAGAAACTCCTGCGCATGCTGGACCGCAACGTCCAGTCGCTGCGCCATCTGCTGGATGACGTGACGGAGCTGGCCAAGCTGCACGCCGGGCGCGAGCATCGCCAGCTGACCTCCTTTGACGCAGCCGAGGTGATCACCCATCTGTGCGAGGGACTGCAGGCCCTGGCCAACGATCGCGGCCTGTACCTGCACCTGCAGGGGCCGGGGACGATGCCGGTGGAAGGCGATGCCTTGAAACTGCGCCGCATCGCGCAGAACCTGATACTCAACGCGCTCAAGTACACCCAGGAGGGCGGTGTCACGGTGAAGTGGGCTCTGGGTGATGGGGAGGACCGGCGCCGCTGGATGCTCTCCATCGGGGACACGGGCCCTGGCATGGCGCCTGCGGCGCCTTTGGTTGCCGCCCTCAAGCAGGCCACGGACATGGACCCTTCGGGCCACCTGGGGACGGCGGCGTCCGGGGAGGTCCGCACCGGGGGCGCGCCGCAGCAAGGCGGTGCGGCGGCCAGCTACCGCAGCGGCGCAGGCGAGGGGATCGGCCTGTCCATCGTCAAGCGGCTGGCGGAATTGCTGGACGCCACGATCGAGGTGCAGTCGGCCGCGCAGACCGGCACGACCTTTCTTCTGTTGTTTCCGCTGCGGTATGCCGACGAGTGACCGATAGCCGGGCCAGAAGATGAAAAAACGGGCACACAGGCCCGTCGTTTCGAGTGCGGGGTGCGGCCTGTGCCGCCGCCCCTGAGTCCGATGCTCAGGACTCTTCGTCCATCTGCGACTGCAGGTAGTTCTGGATGCCGACCTTGTCGATCAGGTCCAGCTGGGTTTCGAGGTAGTCGATGTGCTCCTCGGTATCGTCCAGGATCTTTTGCAGCAGATCGCGCGAGACATAGTCGCGCACGCTTTCGCAGTGGGCGATGCCATCCTTGATGGTCTGCTGCGCGGTTTTCTCGCTGCTCAGGTCGCAAGCCAGGGCTTCGGGCACGTCCTCGCCGACTTGCAGCTTGCCCAGGTCCTGCAGGTTGGGCAGGCCGTCGAGCACGAAGATGCGGTCCATGAGCCAGTCGGCGTGCTTCATCTCGCCGATGGACTCCTTGTATTCCTTCTTGGCCAGCCTGTCGAAGCCCCAGTGCTTGTACATGCGGTAGTGCAGGAAGTACTGGTTGATGGCCGTCAGCTCGTTCTTGAGCTGGGCTTGCAGCCAGGTGATGACTTGTGCGTCGCCTTGCATGGGGAACTCCTTTGTTGTACGTGGGGGACCGCGCCGATCGCCGGCCGCTATAGGGGTGGATTGTCTAGGGTTTCTGCGTCAGATCAAGCAAACCCCTGTTATCGCGCATTGGCTGCTTATGAGGCGCGTTCTCGTTTGCGGGCCGGCTGCCGACGCGGCTGCGGGGTTGCTGCATTGCCTTGTCATATTTCGGCCCAAAATAGCCTCTTCAGGCCAGTGGCTGGCTGGTCAAGCCCGCAGGCCTGGAGACCAAGGATGTTCACATAGTTTTTGGCAATTGGATGAATTCAATCAATTCATTGGATCAATCGATTGCCTGGGCCTAGACTTCGTCCTGTGTTCACTCACCAACCACAAAGGAAACAGCAATGTCCGTGATCAACACCCAAATCAAGCCCTTCAAGACGCAGGCCTTCAAGAATGGCAAGTTCATCGAAGTGACCGAAAAGGACGTCCTGGGCAAGTGGGCCGTGTTCTTCTTCTACCCCGCTGACTTCACCTTCGTGTGCCCCACCGAACTGGGCGACGTGGCCGACCATTACGACGAACTGCAAAAGCTGGGCGTGGAAGTCTTCTCCGTGTCCACCGACACCCACTTCGTGCACAAGGCATGGCACGACACGTCGGACACCATCCGCAAGATCAAGTACACGATGCTGGGCGACCCCACCTGGGAAATCAGCAACAACTTCGAAGTCCTGCGTCCCGGCCAGGGCCTGGCTGACCGCGGCACCTTCATCGTCGATCCCGATGGCGTGATCCAGGCCGTGGAAATCACCGCCGAAGGCATTGGCCGCAACGCCGTCGATCTGCTGCGCAAGGTCAAGGCTGCCCAGTACGTCCGCAACCACCCCGGTGAAGTCTGCCCCGCCAAGTGGGAAGAAGGCGACAAGACCCTGGCTCCTTCGCTCGACCTGGTCGGCAAGATCTAAGCGGTACACCGCTTCCTGTTCACAGTTGAACTGTTGAAGACGCCCGGGTGCCTGGCGCCCGGGCTTTTTTTTCCGAAAATTCGTATTTCCCTAGGAGTCCGACATGCTTGACAACAACCTGAAAGCCCAATTGCAGGCCTACCTGGAGCGCCTGCAGCGTCCGGTGGAGCTGGTGGCTTCGCTGGATGACAGCCAGGGTGCGCGCGAGCTGAAGGAACTGCTGCTGGAAATCCGCGAGCTGAGCGACAAGATCACCGTCGTCGAGCACAACGACGCCGAGGTGCGCAAGCCCTCGTTCCTGATCACCAATCCTGGCGTGGACAGCGGCGTGCGTTTCGCAGGCGTCCCCCTGGGCCATGAATTCACCTCGCTGGTGCTGGCCCTGCTGCAGGTCGGCGGCCATCCGTCCAAGGAATCGGCCGAGCTGCTGGAGCAGGTGCGCAATATCGACGCGCCGCTGCACTTCGAGACCTATTACTCGCTGTCCTGCCACAACTGTCCCGACGTGGTGCAGGCGCTGAACCTGATGTCCGTGCTCAACCCCAAGATCAGCCATACCGCCATCGACGGCGGGCTGTTCCAGAAGGAAGTCGAGCAGCGCGAAGTCATGGGCGTGCCCACCGTCTTTGTGAACGGCGAGCGCTTCGGCCAGGGCCGCATGGAGCTGGCCGAGATCGTGGCCAAGGTCGATACCGGCGCTGCTTCGCGTGAAGCGGCCAAGATTTCCGCCAAGGATGCCTTCGACGTGCTGATCGTCGGCGGCGGCCCGGCCGGCGCCGCGGCTGCCATCTATGCGGCACGCAAGGGCATCCGCACCGGCATCGCCGCCGAGCGCTTCGGTGGCCAGGTGCTGGACACCGTGGACATCGAGAACTTCATCTCGGTCTCCAAGACCGAAGGCCCGCAACTGGCCGCCGCCATGGAGCGCCATGTGCGCGACTACGAGGTGGACATCATGAACCTGCAGACGGCGTCCAAACTGATTCCGGCCGCCACGGAAGGCGGGCTGATCGAGGTGCAGACCGCCTCGGGCGCCAGCCTCAAGGCCAAGACCGTCATCCTCTCGACCGGCGCGCGCTGGCGCAACATGAACGTGCCGGGCGAGGACAAGTACCGCACCAAGGGCGTGACCTACTGCCCGCACTGCGACGGTCCCTTGTTCAAGGGCAAGAATGTGGCCGTGATCGGCGGCGGCAATTCGGGCGTGGAAGCGGCCATCGACCTGGCTGGCATCGTGCGCAGCGTGACGCTGCTGGAGTTCGCCAGCGAGCTCAAGGCCGACGCCGTGCTGCAAAAGAAGCTGCGCAGCCTGCCCAACGTCACGGTCATCCTCAACGCCCAGACCACCGAGGTCAACGGCGATGGCAAGAAGGTCACCGGCCTGACCTACAAGGACCGCACGACGGAAGAGGTCAAGACCGTGGCGCTGGAAGGTATCTTCGTGCAGATCGGCCTGCTGCCCAACACCGACTGGCTCAAGGGCACGGTGGAGCTGACACGCTTCGGCGAGATCGTGATCGACGCCAAGGGCCACACCAGCGTGCCCGGCGTGTTCGGCGCAGGCGACTGCACCAACGTGCCGTACAAGCAGATCATCATTGCTGCCGGTGCCGGCTCCACGGCTGCGCTGTCGGCCTTCGACCACCTGATCCGCCACTGACCAGCCATTGACCAGTTGCTGCTCCGCCATGGTGCGGAGCAAGCCGGAGAAAGGGCCCGGATGCCATGGCATCCGGGCCCTTTTTTCATCGCCCGACCAGGGGCGGAAGGCCTGGCGCAGCAAGGGTAGGGCGGGGGCTGTTTTTCATGCCCGCGTCTTCAGTCGCGGGCCTTGTCGCTGTGGGTGTCGCACAGATAGCTGCCTGGCGGCACGCAGCGCCAGCAGGGTTTGTTCCGGGGCCCATGCGCTAGATCAAACCAATAAATGAGAACTATTCGCATATAATTTTTCTTCATCCAGCCAGCACATGACGCGCCAACGGCTGGCGGGCCACCCGCCAGCCGCTGCAAGCAGAAGCCAGCTCTCGCACATCCATGTTGATCAGAGAGAGAGGGCTTCGCAATGGCTTACGACTTCGCAATGCAATCAAGCGCCCGGCGGGCGCGTCATCCCCTGGTCGCCGCCTGCGCGCTGCTGTGCGCCTCCGCTGCCCTGGCCCAGGATCCGGGGCAGGCCGCCGCAAACGTTGCAAACGTTGCAAACGCCGGAGATGCCGACACGCAATTGCTGGCGCAGGCCGCGTCCGGGGCACGGACCCGTGCCCCGGCCCTCAAGGAGATGGTGATCAGCGCTTCGCGCGAGGTGCAGGACCCTGACACCCTGCCCATGAGCATTGACGTGATCGACGCCGACCGCATGGAACGCGAGCAGGCCAGCGACATCCGCGAGATGGTCAACCTCCTGCCCAATGTCGAGGTGCCGCGCGCCCCGGCGCGCTTCTCGCTGGCGACCTCGTCGGCCGGGCGTGACCAGAACAGCGGCTTCAACATCCGTGGCCTGGACGGCAACCGCGTGCTCATGCTGGTCGATGGCGTGCGCCTGCCGCGCAGCTACAGCTTCAGCGCCAACAGCTTCGGCCGCGACTACCTGGACCTGGGCCTGGTGCAGCGCGTGGAAATCCTGCGCGGCTCCACGCCGGCGCTCTATGGCTCGGACGGCATGGGCGGCCTGGTCAACTTCGTGACCGTGCAGCCGGACGATCTGCTGGGCAAGGACAAGCGCATCGCCGGCCGCGTGGCTGCCGGCTACGACGGCTCGGACAACGGCCGCAAGCTGGGCGCCACCGTGGCGGGCCGTGCCAGCCCCGAATGGGCATGGCTGCTGTCGGCGGGCCTGGGCCGCTCGCACGCGCTGGAGAACATGGGCACGAACAACGTGACGGGCGCGGCGCGCACCACGCCCAATCCCGAGAAAGACCGCAGCGAATCGCTGATGGGTCGCCTGGTCTTCACGCCCAGCGCCGTGCAAAAGCATGTCTTCACCTTCGAGAACGTGGACAAGCGCGCCGACTACGCCCTGCTGTCCGCGCGCTCGGCTACCGTGGCCAATTCCGACTCGCGCACCGACATGAAGCGCTGGCGCGCCAGCTGGCAGGGCCAATGGCAGCAACTGGGCACAGCGCTGGCCGACGAACTGCAGCTGATGGCCAGCTACCAGAAGTCCGACGCGCGCGAATTCGTCACCGAGACGCGCATCGGCCTGCCCTACCGCGAGCGCGACGTGACCTATGACGAGGACGCGATCCAGCTGCACGCCCAGGCCAGCCGCCTGCTGCGCTGGAGTTCTTCGGCCAGCGGCAAGTTCACCTACGGGCTGGACTACCTCCGCAACAAGGTGGTCAACGCGCAAAACGGCATCACGCCGCCCGTGGGCGAAAGCTTCCCGCTCAAGCGCTTTCCCGACACCACCGAAAGCGCCACCGCCCTGTTCGCCCAGGCCGAATTGCACAACGGCCCCTGGAGCGTGACCCCGGGCCTGCGCGCCGAGCACTACAGCATCAAGCCCCGGCAGAACGGCTTTGTGCCCACCGTGGTCAGCAACTCCGACTCCGCGCTCTCGCCCAAGCTGGGCGTGATGCTGCAGGCCAGCCCGGTCTGGTCCGTCTACGGCAACTACGCGGCGGGCTTCCGGGCGCCCAATGCCGGGCAGATCAATGCCTTCTTCGAGAACCCGGTGGCGTTCTACCGGAACATTCCCAACCCCAATCTGCGGCCCGAAAAGAGCCAGACCTTCGAGCTGGGCCTGCGCGGGCGCATGGACAGGCTGCGCCTGGACGCCGCCGTGTTCACGGGGCGCTACAAGGACTTCATCGTCGACCAGCAACTGGTTGCGGGCCAGCCCGGCAACGCGGCCAACCCCGCCATCTACCAGTCCATCAACGTGGGCCGTGCCCGCATCAGCGGCTTCGAACTCAAGGCCGACTACGACTGGGGCCGCTGGGCCGGCGGCGACTGGCAGACGCGCCTGGCCTATGGCTATACCGACGGCAAGGACACGCAGTCCGACAAGCCGCTGGACACCATCTCGCCCCAGCAACTGGTGCTGGGCGTGCGCTATGAGCGCTCTGCCGTGGGCGTGCAGTTCAACGTCTCGCACTGGAGCGGCAAGAAGGCCGGCGACGTGTCCAACGGCAACGCCGCCTGGCTCAGCCCCTCGGCCACCGTGGCCGACCTGAGTGCCCAGTGGCGCATACGCCCCGACCTGCGCCTGAACGCCGGCATCTACAACCTGACCGACAAGAAGTACTGGCGCTGGGCCGATGTGCGCGGTCTGGCTGCCAGCACGGCGATTGCCGACGCCTACAGCCAGCCCGGCCGCCATGTGCGGGTGTCGATGGTCAAGGATTTCTGAAGCATGCGCCTGTGGCGCGGGCGCATGCATGTGCAACGCTGCCAACTGAAACGCAAGGAGAACCCCATGCATCCATCCAAGAGTGAGAGCCTTGCCCAGGACGAGGAATACCTGCTGCCCGAGAACGAGGCCGCGCTGGCTGCCACGCTGGCCCTGATGACCGGCTTCGGCCACGGCTGCTGCGACACCCATAGGCCGGCCATGGCCGCCCGGGTGGCCGAGCAGCTCGAAAACCTGGCCTGCGCAGGCGGCTTGTCCCATGACATGCGCGCCCTGCTGGGGCGCCTGCAGCAACGCTGGCAGGCAGTTGCCGATGCGGGCGCGCCGTCGCGCTCGCACCGCGCCGTGCCCGATGCCGGAGTGTCTCTGCCCGGAGTCCATGCAGCCCAGCCGGTGCCCCATGCGCTCTGGCACGCACCGCTGGACACCCTGCAATGAGCAGCGCCGTCCACGATGCCGAGGAGGGCGGGCTCCTGATTCCCGTCGATGCTCCCGCAGTCCGCCAACGCTTTGCGCGGGCGCGCCAGGGTGGCCTGCGCGCCAAGGAGGCCGCCGATTCCCTGGGCCTGCCGGAAGGCGCCGCCATTGCCGCGCATGCGGGCCAGCATGAGGGCAGCCTCCAGGCCGTGCCGCTGCGCGCCGAATGGCTGGCCATCCTGAAGGGCTTGCAGGACTGCGGCCCCGTGATGGCGCTGACGCGCAACGAGTCCACGGTCCACGAAAAGACCGGGGTCTACCAGAAGCTTTCGGCCAACGGCGGCGTGGGCCTTGCCCTGGGCCGCGACATCGACCTGCGAATGTTCTTTGCCCAATGGCATGCCGGCTATGCCGTGACCGAGCAGGCTGCCCAGGCCGGCAGGCCAGCCATGCGCAGCCTGCAGTTCTTCAATGCGCAGGGCCGTGCCGTGCACAAGGTCCATGCGCGCGAGTCCACCGACCTGCAGGCATGGGAGGCGCTGGTGCAGCGTTTCGCCGAGCCCAGCGCTGGTTACCTGTTCCGCCGTGCCCGCCCGCGTGCGCTGCCGCAGGCCGACGAGGCCATCGACGTGCCCGGCCTGAGCACTGCCTGGGCCGCCATGCAGGACACGCATGAATTCTTCGATCTGCTGCGCCGGTTTGGCGCCGAGCGCCAGCAGGCCTTCCGCCTGGTACCCGGCCACTGCGCGCGGCTGGCTCCCGAGTCCGTGGCCCAGTTGCTGGGCGATGCGGCCATGGACGGCCTGCCCATCATGGTCTTCGTGGACAGCGGTGGCTGCATACAGATCCACACCGGCCCCGTGCACAACATCCAGCCCATGGACACGCCCGGCGGCGCACAGTGGATCAATGTGATGGACCCGGATTTCAACCTGCATCTGCGCTGCGATCTGATCGCCAGCGTCTGGGCCGTGCAAAAGCCCACGGCCGATGGCGTGGTCACCTCGGTCGAGGCCTTCGATGCCCAGGGCGACCTGATGGCCATGTTCTTTGGCGAGCGCAAGCCGGGCCGGGCCGAGCTGCCCGGCTGGCGTGAACTGGTGGCGGGCCTGCCACGCCTGGCAGCGCAGGCGCTGGCCTGAGCGCACCAAGGCCCTGAAAACAACGGTCCGGCCCTGCGACGGGCCGCGTCAGAGATGCACGGTGGCGGCCACCAGCCTGCCCACCAGCGGACGCACCACCATCACGCAGACAAAGGCCACGGGCATGGCCAGCACATAGGCCTGTATCACGCGCCGCAGGTAGTCGGCGCCCAGGCCGCTGTTGGCGCCGACGATGGCGCAGCACATCAGAAACGCCATGATTGCCGACATGTAGAAGGCAAAGACGATGGGTGCGAAGCGGCGGTGCAGCTTGCGGCTGCGGGGGGCTGCAGGGGAAATGGAGGCAGAGGCAGAGGTAGATGCGGAGGTAGGAGGCATGGACACGGATCCGGTCAGGCCGCTTGTCGATTCGGCGCGGCAAGTGCAGGACTGTAGGCAAGGCCCGTGCTGCCGTGTAGAGGGCTGCAGCTTGGTGCACTCGTAAGCTATATTGATGAATCCATTTTTCATCCATAGTTTTTTGTGCCTAATCTGCGCTCCATCGAGACCTTCGTCAAAGCCCTGGAAGGCGGCTCCATTGCCTCGGCTGCGCGCCAGCTGGGCATTTCTCCGGCGGCGGCCAGCCAGAACATCGCCCGGCTGGAGCGCGAGCTGGGCACGCGGCTGATCACGCGCACCACGCGATCCATGGCGTTGACCGAGGCGGGCGAGCGCTATCTGGCGCGCGTGGGCCCCGTGCTGCAGGAGCTGGAAAAAGCGCAGTCCGACCTGTCCCAGCTGCACGGCGAGTTGCAGGGCCGGCTGCGCATCGCCTGCATGGCAGCCTTTGGCCGCCATGTGCTGGCGCCGCTGCTGCCGGCCTTTGCCGCGCAGCATCCCCGGCTGGAGCTGGAGTTGCTGGTGGTGGACAGGCAGGTGGATGTGCTCAAGGAAGACGTGGACATCAGCGTGCGTTACCGCGATGTGCTGGAGCCCGGCATGGCCGTGCGCCAGCTGGCGGCCGTGCCGCGCGTGCTGTGTGCATCACCGGCCTATCTGCAGGCCCATGGCAGGCCACGGACGGCCCAGGATCTGCTGGACCATGCCTGCCTGCTGTACCGGCGCGAGGCCGATGGCCGCTTCATGCGCTGGCCGTTTTCACGCGACGGCAAGCGCGTGGACCCGCAGCTGCGCGTGACCGCCATCGCCAGCGACGTGGATGCCCTGACCGAGATGGCCGTGGCCGGGGGCGGCATTGTCTGGATCGGCAGCTTCATTGCCCACCGCTACATGCGCGAAGGACTGCTGCAGCCGCTGGCCCTGGGCCCGGCGCGCAAGGGGCAGCTGCATTTCGAGGACACCACGCTGGATTTCTTCGCCTGCTTTCGCGACCGCCAGTACGTGCCGACCAAGGTGCGTGCCCTGGTGGACTACCTGGTCGAGACGCTGCCGCAGCAGCCCATGCTGCGCTGGAACGTACCGGCCTGAGCAGCGCAGGGGACGCTAGTGCCCCAGGTGCTGGGGCAGCACCTCCTGCAGGATGGTGGTGGCGATTTCCTCGATGGACTTGGTCGTGCTCGACAGCCACGGTATGCCGCTGCGGCGCATCATGGATTCGGCCTCGGCCACCTCGTAGCGGCAATTGACGAGGCTGGCGTACTTGGAGTCGGGCCGGCGTTCGTTGCGGATGCTGGACAGGCGCTGCGGATCGATGGTCAGGCCGAACAGCTTCTTGCGCGAGGGCACCAGGGCGGGCGGCAGCTGCTTGCGCTCGAAATCCTCGGGGATCAGCGGGTAGTTGGCCACCTTGAGGCCGAACTGCATGGCCAGGTACAGGCTGGTGGGGGTCTTGCCGCTACGCGACACACCGACCAGGATCACGTCGGCGCCCGTCAGGTCCTGGTGGGTCTGGCCGTCGTCATGGGCCAGCGTGTAGTTGATGGCCTCCATGCGCTCCAGGTATTCCTTGCTCTCGCTGATGTCGGCGAAGCGGCCCACGCGGTGCAGCGATTTCTGGCCCAGCTCCAGCTCCAGCGGGCGCACGAAGGTGCCGAACATGTCGAATACCTTGCCCTTGCACTGGCTCTCGATCAGGTCGAGCATGTCCTGGTTGACCAGGGTGGTGAAGACGATGGGCTTGTGGCTTTCCGACTCGGCCACATGGTTGATCTGCCGCACGGCCTGGTGCACCTTGTCCATGGTGTCCACGAAGGGGATGCGGACCAGGCGCGACTTGGTGTCGAACTGGGCCATGATGGCCGTGCCGAAGGTCTCGGCTGTAATGCCAGTGCCATCGGAGATGACGAAGATGGTGTGGGTGTGCATGGTGGTCGGACTCTGGACAGGGGGGCTGCCGTCGGTTCACGGCAAACGCCTACAATGGCGCCCATTATTCCCAATTTCCCATCCATGCTCGCTGCCGGCCTCCAACCAGAACAGCAAAGCCTCGCGCATGCCTGCGTGGATGGATCGACCGTGCCCGGCTTTGGCAGCCGGGGCGGCGCACGACGGTTTTCAACTTCTGGAGCTTTCCCATGTCTCAACTGTTCGAGGCCACCGCCCTCGTCGTTCCGTTTGAACAACTGAGGATGACCGATGTCGAGTCCGTAGGCGGCAAGAACGCCTCGCTCGGCGAAATGATCTCGCAGCTGCCGCAAGGCGTGCGCGTTCCCACGGGCTTTGCCACCACGGCCCACGCCTTCCGCCAGTTCCTGGCCCACGACGGCCTGGCCGACAAGATCAGCGCCAAGCTGGCCGCCCTGGACGTGGAAGATGTCCGCGCCCTGGCCCAGGTCGGTGCCGAAATCCGTGCCCTGGTCGAGAACCAGCCCTTCCCGGCCGATCTGGAGCAGGCCATCCGCGAGGAATTCGTGCGCCTGCAGGGCGGCAACGAGGCAGCCTCGTTCGCCGTGCGCTCCTCGGCCACGGCCGAAGACCTGCCCGACGCTTCGTTCGCCGGCCAGCAGGAAACCTTCCTGAACGTGGTGGGCATCGAGTCGGTGCTGCACAAGATGAAGGAAGTGTTCGCCTCGCTGTACAACGACCGCGCCATCTCCTACCGCGTGCACAAGGGCTTTGCCCACGACGTGGTGGCCCTGTCGGCCGGCGTGCAGCGCATGGTGCGTTCCGACCTGGGCGCGGCCGGCGTGATGTTCACCATCGACACCGAATCGGGCTTCGAGGAAGTCGTCTTCATCACCTCCAGCTACGGCCTGGGCGAGACCGTGGTGCAGGGCGCCGTCAATCCTGACGAGTTCTATGTGCACAAGCCCATGCTCAAGGCCGGCAAGAAGGCCCTGATCCGCCGCAACCTGGGCTCCAAGCTGATCCAGATGGTCTTTGCCTCGCCCGAGGAAAAGGCCGCCAGCGGCAAGCTGGTCAAGACCACCGACGTCGCCCATGAGCTGCGCAACCGCTACTCGCTGTCCGACGAGGACGTGCAGCAGCTGGCCCACTATGCCCTGGTCATCGAGCAGCACTATGGCCGCCCCATGGACATCGAGTGGGGCAAGGACGGCACGGACGGCCAGCTCTACATCCTGCAGGCCCGCCCCGAGACCGTGAAGAGCCAGGCCAAGGGCCAGGCCGAGCAGCGCTACGCCCTCAAGGGCACGGGCAATGTGCTGGCCGAAGGCCGCGCCATTGGCCAGAAGATCGGCACGGGTCCCGTGCGCCTGGTCAATGACATCGCCAACATGGACCAGGTCCAGCCCGGCGACGTGCTGGTGACCGACATGACCGATCCCAACTGGGAGCCGGTGATGAAGCGCGCCTCGGCCATCGTCACCAACCGTGGCGGCCGTACCTGCCACGCGGCCATCATTGCGCGCGAACTGGGCATTCCGGCCGTGGTCGGCTGCGGCAACGCCACCGACCTGCTCAAGGACGGCACCCTGGTCACCGTCAGCTGCGCCGAAGGCGATACCGGCAAGATCTACGACGGCCTGATCGAGACCGAGATCACCGAAGTGCAGCGTGGCGAGATGCCCGCCATCAAGACCAAGATCATGATGAACGTGGGCAACCCCCAGCTGGCCTTCGACTTCGCCCAGCTGCCCAACGAGGGCGTGGGCCTGGCCCGCCTGGAGTTCATCATCAACAACAACATCGGCGTGCACCCCAAGGCCATCCTGGACTACCCCGCCGTCGATGCCGACCTCAAGAAGGCCGTCGAGTCCGTGGCCCGCGGCCATGCCTCGCCCCGTGCCTTCTATGTGGACAAGGTTGCCGAAGGCGTGGCCACGATTGCCGCCGCCTTCTGGCCCAAGCCCGTCATCGTGCGCATGTCGGACTTCAAGTCCAACGAGTACCGCAAGCTCATCGGCGGCAGCCGCTACGAGCCCGAGGAAGAGAACCCCATGCTGGGCTTCCGTGGCGCCGCGCGCTACATCTCCGAGGACTTCGGCGAGGCCTTCCGCATGGAGTGCGAGGCACTGCGCCGCGTGCGCGAGGACATGGGCCTGACCAACGTGCAGATCATGATTCCCTTCGTGCGCACGCTCAAGCAGGCCGAGCGCGTCACCCAGCTGCTGGCGGCCAACGGCCTCAAGCGCGGCGACAACGAACTCAAGCTCATCATGATGTGCGAGGTGCCCTCCAACGCCATCCTGGCCGACGAGTTCCTCGAGTTCTTCGACGGCTTCTCCATCGGCTCCAACGACCTGACCCAGCTGACGCTGGGCCTGGACCGCGACTCCGGCCTGGAGCTGCTGGCTGCCGACTTCGACGAGCGCGACCCCGCCGTGCGCAAGATGCTGTCGCGCGCCATCAAGGCCTGCCTGGACCAGGGCAAGTACGTGGGCATCTGCGGCCAGGGCCCTTCGGACCACCCGGACTTCGCCCAATGGCTGGCTGACGAAGGCATTGCCTCCATCTCGCTGAATCCCGACAGCGTGGTCGCCACCTGGCAGCGCCTGGCGCAGTAAGGGCTGGCAGCGTCGCCATGCATACGCCGAAAGCGCACTTGCATGACGACGCGGTCGGGGGGCCGTCCGAAGGCGAGACCTTCGCCCCCGACCTGCACGACATCCGCCACCTGTGGCTCAAGGCCGTGCTGTTCGCGGTCTGGGTGGCCGTCTCCTTTGGCGCCTGCTACTACGCGCGCGACCTGCAGGCGCTGATGCCCGACTGGCCGCTGGCCTACTGGTTCGCGGCCCAGGGGGCAGTCCTGATGTTCCTGGCCATCGTCATCGTCTATTGTCTGTCCATGGACCATTTCGAGCGCCGCGAGGCCCGGGCCGCTTTTGCGACGGCACCGGCTCCCGCATCCCCATCGGCCGATACGCAACCGTCCGCACCGCCATCGCCTCCCGGCCATGGCTGAGCGAGCACCGCTGACGGCGGCCTCCCACTGGCGGCTGCACCGCATCGTGGCTCTGTACACGCTGGGCGTGCTGGGTTTTCTGGCCCTCATGTTCTGGGCCGAGCAGCAAGGCCTGTCCCGCCACTGGATAGGCCCCATCTTCCTGTTCTTCACCGTCATGGTCTATGCGGCCATCGGCGTGTACCTGCGCACCAGCGACCCCGAGGAGTACTACGTCGCGGGCCGGCGCATTCCGCCCTTCTACAACGGCATGGCGGCTGCGGCGGACTGGGTCAGCGCGGCCTCGTTCATCAGCCTGTCGGGGGCGCTGTACCTGCAGGGCTTTGCCGGCGTGCCGGGCCAGGCCGGCGGACTGGCCTACCTGCTGGGCTGGACGGGCGGCTTTTGCCTGGTCGCCATGCTGATCGCGCCGCACCTGCGGGCGATGAAGCTCTACACCATTCCCGATTTCTTCCAGCAGCGCTACGGCGGGCGCTGGCCGCGCGTGATCGCGGCGCTGGCGGCCGTGATCTGCTCGTTCACCTATGTGGTGGCGCAGATCTACGGCGTGGGGCTGATCGCCTCGCGGCTGACGGGCGTGCAGTTCGAGATCGGCATCATGCTGGGCCTGGGCGGCGTGCTGCTGTGCTCCTTCCTGGGCGGCATGCGCGCCATCACCTGGACACAGGTCGCGCAGTACGTGGTGATCCTGCTGGCCTTTCTGATCCCCGTGTCCTGGCTGGCCTACCGGCAGATGGGCAATCCCGTGGCACCGCTGGCCTATACGGCCCAGCTCAGCCAGATTGCGGAGATGGAGCAGCGCCTGCTGGACTCGCCGGCCGAGCAGGAGGTGATCGCCGCCTACCGCCTGCGCGCCGAGGTGCTGGAGGACAAGCTCAAGGACGTGCCGCGCGTTCTGGCCGCCGAGCGCCAGGCGCTGGCCGAGCGCATACGCGATCTGCGCACGCGCAGTGGCGATATCGGCGCCATCATGGCCGCCAGCCGCGAACTGGCCGCCATGCCGCGCGACGAAGCCGCCGCGCGCGCGCTGTGGACACGCCAACTGCAGGAAATGCGCGAGCGCGAGAAGCCGCTGGGCGGCATCCCGCTGCACAGCCTGCCATTCGCCGGCAACCCCGACGGATCGCTCCAGGAGCAGCAGATCTACGAGGACAGCCGGCGCAACTTCCTGGCGCTGATGTTCTGCCTCATGGCCGGCACGGCCGGCCTGCCGCATTTGCTCACGCGCTACTACACGGCGCCCTCGGTGTCGGGGGCGCGGGCCTCGGTGGGCTGGACGCTGTTCTTCATCGGCGTGCTGTACATGAGCGCGCCGGCCCTGGCCGTGCTGGTCAAGTTCGAGGTCATGAACAACCTCGTGGGCATCCGCTTTGACGAGCTGCCCAACTGGATGGCGCAGTGGGCCCGGGTGGATGCCTCCTTGCTGGCCGTGGAGGATGTCAACGGCGACGGCGTGCTGCAGTTCGGCGAAATCCGCATGGGCGCCGACCTCATCATGCTGGCCACGCCCGAGCTGGGCGGCATGCCCTACGTGGTCTCCGGCCTGGTGGCGGCCGGCGGCCTGGCTGCGGCGCTGTCCACGGCCGATGGACTGCTGCTGACCATCAGCAACGCGCTGGTGCGCGACCTGTACTTTCGCGAGCGCCGCCGCCGCGCCTCGCCCGAGCAGCGCGTGATCCTGTCCAAGTTCGCGCTGCTGGTGATGGCGCTGTCGGCCGCCTTCGTGGCCTCACGCCGTTCCTCGGACATCCTGCCCATGGTCACGGCATCGTTCTCGCTGGCGGCCTCGGCCTTCGTGCCGGCCATGGTGCTGGGCATCTTCTGGCGTGGCACCACGCGCCGGGGCGCCGTGGCCGGCATGCTGGCCGGGCTGGGCGTCACGCTGTACTACATGGTCTCGCATGTGCCGGCACTGCAGCCCGTGCTGCCCGAAGCGCTGCACGCGCGCCTGTGGTGGGGCATACAGCCGATTTCATCGGGCGTCTTCGGCGTGCCGGCCGGCCTGCTGGTGACCTGGCTGGTCAGTTGCCTGGACCCGCGCCGCCGGGCCCCGGCGCGTTCCGTGCCCGCAAAAGCGTCCTGACGGGCAGAGGCCGCCGGGCGGGAGGATGGCCATTTTCTGCCCCGTTTTTGCGCTTTTGGCAGATCTGGATCATTGCCGGCCCCACTGAAGCCCGTGCGTGCTGGAAAACCCGCTTTTGGGAGCCGGAGGCTCATGACACGCTGCGAGCCGTGTCCGATCCGATCCCTTGCAGAGAATCCCGTCCGCCATGCATTTTGTGAAAACGTCCACCGGCCAACAGGCATTCAAGGAACGCCATGCCGATCTCTCGCCCCGGTTGCGCTCGGCCTTTTTGCTGTTTGACGGGCAACGCAGCCTGGCGCAGGTGCTGCAGGCCGTCGCCGGCATGGGCGTGACGCAGGACGAGATCCTGGCGCTGGTGGAGCGCGAATGGCTGGCACCGCGCGACGCGGCCGAGCCCCGGCTGGGCGTGGTGGCCGTCGCGGTGCCTTCGGTCCCTGCCGCGCCTGCTGCAGCGGCTTCGTCCACGGATTCGGCAGGCGATGCCCCCGCGCAGTCCGAGCCATCGCTGGCCGTGCGCTATCGCAACGCCTATCCGCTGGCCGTGGCCATCACGGCCAACCTGGGCCTGAAGGGGTTCCGGCTCAACCTTGCCGTGGAAGCGGCCATGGGTTACGACCAGCTGGTGGCGCTGGCGCCGCGCCTGCGCGAGGCGGCCAGTCCTGCCAGCTACCTGCCGCTGCACGAGGCGCTGTTCGGCAAGGCACCTTGAATGAGGAATGGCCGCACGCTCGCCGAGGGTGCGCTTTTCACCTTGGGGCGGCGCGGCAATGAAAAAGGGCAAGGCGCCTTCGCACCTTGCCCTTGCATGAATCCGTGGGTGCAGGCTCAGACGGCCAGCAGCTCCACGTCGAACTTCAGCGTGGCATTGGGAGGGATCACGCCGCCGGCGCCGCGGGCGCCATAGCCCAGCTCGGCCGGGATGATCAGGGTGCGCTGGCCGCCCACCTTCATGCCTTGCACGCCTTCGTCCCAGCCCTTGATCACCATGCCGCCGCCCAGGGGGAAGACGAAGGGATCGTTGCGGTCCTTGCTGGAGTCGAACTTGGCGCCCTGCACGCCGTTGTTGTAGAGCCAGCCCGTGTAGTGCACGGTCACGCTGCGGCCGCGCTGGGCTTCGGCGCCGTCGCCCACGACGGTGTCTTCATACTGCAGGCCGGATGCGGTGGTGGTGAAAGCCATGGTGGTATTCCTTGAGAGAGAAACGGTAAGGGGGAAAGGAGACGACCCGGCGGGCCGGTGGCCCTGCGCGGGAAGAGGCCGTGGCGCCTGGTGCCGCGCCCGGCCTGACATCACTTCTTGGCGCGCGCGGCCACCCAGCGGTTGGCAAAGGCCTGCACATCGGACAGGCGCTTGAGCAGGTCCTGGCCGGCCAGCGTCACGGTGTAGCCGTCGGAGCCATGCTCCAGCAGCCCGCACTCGCGCAGCTCCTTGATGCGGGTGTTCAGCGTGTTGGGCGTGATGCCGCCCACGCTGTCTTGGAGCAGTCGAAAGGTCTGAGGATGGCCGTCCCGCAGCGCCCACAGCACGCGCACCGCGTAGCGGCATTCGAGTTTCTCGAACAGCTGGTTGATGGCGGCGTTTTCCTTGGAGCTCATGACGCTTCTCCTTGCGCAATGGTGTGGGTGAGCCGGCGGGTGCGTCCGGGTGGGACGCGCGCCGAGCCAAGTCCCGGGGAACTATAGCTCTGGATCCATTCTGCTACAAGTTTGGTAGCTCAAAACCCACAGCGGCAATGCCCCACGCTAGAGGAATACGCGTATGACCAAGCCAGTGTTGCAGGCCCGCCACGTGGCCTGCCCGCTGCGCGGCGGTTTCTCAGCTCTTGAGTTTGAGCAGATAGGTCATCACGCTGGCCGTGGTGTGCTCCAGCTCCAGAAAGCCGTTGAAATCGCGGCCCGCCTGCCAGGAAGGCTCCCAGCGGTTCTGGCGCAGGGCGCGTTGCCAGCTCTCGTGCTGCGTGGCCTGCTCCACGGCGCCCAGCAGGGCCTGGGCACGTGCGGCGCTGACCTGCTTGCCGGTGAAGACGGCGCGCCAGTTGGCCATGTCCGCATCCAGCCCCTGCTCGCGGAACGAGGGCAGGCCGAACAGGCTGCGGCGCGAGGACACGCCGATGGCGCGCAGCTTGCCGCTGGCCAGGGCTTCGCTGAACTCGCTGTAGCCGGACACGCCCATGCGCGCATCGCCCTTGAGCAAGGCCTCCACCACCTGGGCGCCGCCAGGAAAGGGCTTGTAGACCAGTTGCTCGGGCGCCGCCTTGGCCGCGCGCGTGAGCAGGCCGGCGAACATGTGGTCCACGCCACCGGCCGAGCCACCCGCAAACGACTGGTGGGCCAGGTCGCTGCGCAGCGCGGCCACCAGGTCCTTGGCATTGCGGATGGGGGAGTCGGCCGGTACGGCCACGACCAGGTAGTCGCTGGTCAGGCGGGCAATCGGCTGCACATGCGACATGTTGACGGCCGGCTTTTGCAGTGCCACCGCGCCGACCATCACCATGCCGCCGATCAGCAAGGCGTCGGGGTCCTTGCCATGGCGCTCGGCAAACTGGGCCAGGCCGATGGTGCCTCCCTTGCCGCCCACGTTTTCATACTCCACGCGCTCGGCCGCGCCGCTGGCCACCAGGGCCGCGCCCAATGCGCGGCCGGTCTGGTCCCAGCCGCCGCCGGCATTGGCTGGAATGACGATGCGCAGGCTGGTCGCCACGCGCTGGGCGCTGCCGGCCGCCCGTGGCGCATGGGCTGCAGGTGCTGCCGCTGGCGGTGCGGCATGGGCCAGAGGAGAGCACAGCATGGCCAGGGCAGCGCCCTGGGCCAGCATCTGGCGGCGGTTCTGGCGCGTTCCATCGGCGGTATGGGCGGCGGTATGGGCGGCGGTATGGGCGGCGTTGGCGGCGGTTTGCGAAAAGCTCGGAAGGCGCATGCAGTCTCCAATCGGGTTCGCGCGCCATTGTGGGCGCAAATGAATCAGAAAAGCAGATTATGTAAGCATGTGCGTCAGCTGCTTGACACAACACAGTACAGCGCAGTCCGGCCCGCGCGGCTCTGTGATCTCTGGGCCGGTGCGGTCCCTCAGCGCTCAGAAGTCGTAACGCATGCTCACGTTGACGCTGCGCGGCGCGCCCCAGGTGTAGTACAGGCCCTGGGCATTGAAGTTGGTCACGCCCGAGAAATAGTGCTTGTCGAACAGGTTGTTGACGTTGGCCGCGATGCTGAGATGGCGGTTGATCTGGTAGCGCGCCATCAGGTCCATCACCCAGTAGGCGTCCTGGCGCAGCGTGGCGGCGCCGCGGCTCGTGGAGATGGCGCTTTGCCAGCGCGCGGCGCCGCCCACGGTCAGGCCGGACAGCGCGCCCTGCGCGAAGCGGTAGGTGGTGCCCAGCTTGAACTGGTGGCGCGGGCTGGTGGCGGCGTTGTCCAGATTGCTGTTGATGGTCACGTAGCTGCCCTGGGCCTGCCAGCCCTTGGCCAGCTCGCCGGACAGTTCCAGTTCGAAGCCGCGCCTGCGCGCGCCCTGGACCGCGCGGTAGGCCGTGTCGCCATTGGGCATGAGCCCGTCTTCCACGGCCGTGTTGTCGGTGCGCATCCAGAAATGGGCGACGCTGGCGTTCAACCGCTTGTCGAAGAATTCGCCCTTGGCGCCGATCTCGTAGGTCAGGCCCTCCTCGGGCGGCAGGGTGCGTTCCTGCAGATCCTTGGCGCTTTGCGCCTTGAAGATGCTGGCGTAGCTGCCATACAGCGAGATGTTCGGGCTGACGTCATACACCAGGCCCGCATAGGGCGTGACCACGCCGTGCTCGCGCATGTTGTAGTTGTACCAGCTGATGTCGGTCACATCCTTCTGGTCGTAGTTGGTCACGCGCAGGCCGGCGATCAGCTTCAGCGGATCGGCCAGATTGAAGCGTGCCGCGCTGTAGAGATAGCTGCGCTTGTTGCTGAACAGGTCGCTGGAATAGGGGATGTTGTCCGCTGGCGCCGGGATGGCTGCGCCGCCCTGGCTGAAGTCCACCTGCGGCAGGTCCAGGCCGGGGCGCGCGCCGCGCAGCAGCGTGGTGCGGTTGCGTGCGGCGCCCGCGCCCACCAGCAACTCATGCTGGCGGCCGAACAGCGTGAACGGGCCCTGCACGTCGATGCTGATGTTCTGGTTGCGGGACTCGATGTCCTTGTAGGCCGCGAACTGGGCCGAGCTGGGCAGGGCGTAGCGCAGCAGGCCGATCTGCATGTCGGGCGTCTTCACCTCTTCATGCGACATCTGCAGCTTGGCCTTCCAGCCGCTGGCAAAGCGGTGCTCCAGGCGCGCGAAGCTGTTGAGCGACTCCTGCTCGTAGCCCGACCAGGGCGCGGCGATGTTCAGCGAGCGCGGCATCCAGCCGACGAACTGGCCGGTGCCCGTGTAGCCTTGGATGGGCGTGGTGCCGCCCGAGCCGCGCAGCTCGCGCTGGCGGTAGGTGATGCCGGCGCTCAGCAGGGTGTCGGGGGTGAGGTCGTATTCCAGCGTGCCGTACAGCATGGAGCTGTTGCTGTGCTGGTGGTCGCGGAAGCTGTCGCCGCTCTTGCGCGAGGCCACCAGGCGGCCGCGCAGGCTGCCTTCCTGGTTCAGCGGACCGGCAATGTCGGCATCGGCACGGTAGGTGCCCCAGCTGCCCGCGCTGGCCATTGCGCTGGCCTGGAAGTCGCGCGTGGGGCGCTTGCGGATCAGGTTGACCGTGGCTCCGTAGGCGCCGTCGCCATTGATCAGGCCCGACGAGCCCTTGAGCACTTCAACGCGGTCGATCTCGGCCAGATCGTCCAGCGAGTACATGATGTGCGTGTTCCAGCCCCAGCCATTGGTGAGCTGGCGGCTGCCATCGGTCTGCAGGTTGACGCTGGAGCCGCGCACGTTGAAGGTGGTCATCTCGCTTTGGCGGACCACGGCCACGCCGGGCGTCTGCTCCAGCACGTCGGTCAGCGTCTCCAGCTTGAAGTCGTCCATGCGCTGGCGCGTCATCACGCTCACCGACTGCGGCGTCTCGCGCAGCGACAGGCCCAGGCCCGTGGCCGTGCTGCTGGGTCCGGTCGCGGTGTAGGCGCCCGTGCCTTCCGTGGCGCTGCCGACCTCGGCCTTGGCGGTGACGTGCACCTCGCCCAGCGTGGTGGCGCCCACGGCTGATGCGGCAGGCGCTGTCGAGGACGCAGGCGATGCCTGCGAGCGGCGCAGCGTATAGCCGCCGTTGCCCGAGGTCGCGGCCGCCAGGCCCGAGCCCGCCAGCAGGCGGGTCAGCGCCTCGGCCGGCGCATGGCTGCCCTGCAGGCCCGGGCTTTGCAGATCGCGCACCAGCTCGGGCGTATAGGCCAGCAGCACGCCCGAGGCCTTGGCGAAGCGCGTGAGCGCGGCCTCCAGCGGTCCTGCCGGAATGTCGTAGGCCTGGGTGCGCTCGGTACCTGTCTGGGCCTGGGCCTGGCCCTGGGCATTCGCGGGCAAGGGCAGGGCGGACAGGCTGGCCAGTGCGGCGGCCAGGGCCAGGGTCAATGCGGACAGGTGGAACACGGGCGCAGGCTGCGCGGGGCGGAGGACGCGTGCCGCCGCGGTAGCGAGGCGGCGCTGGTGATGGAGGTCGGACATGTTGGTGCGGTCTTTGGATCAGGGAGGAAACATGGCGCCGCAAAGCGCCTCTCCCCTGCTTGTCACGCGAGATGGGAAAAGGTACAGACCGATGTCACCGGGCCGGGTTGTCCCGCCGCCTTTTCTTCATGCCGGACCTATGCGCACCCAGTAGCGCACCGGCACATGGATGCGCACGGGCAGCACCTGTACCAGGGACTGCAGGATGCGGTCCGTATCGGCGAGCGGGAAGACGCCCGACAGGCGCAACCCGGCCACCTCGGGTGCCAGCGTGATCAGCCCGGGTCGGTAGCGGCGCAGTTCGTCGATGAAGCGGTCCAGGCGCATGTCCGAGGCCACGAGCACGCCTTCGTCCCAGCCCGGCCCCTCGCCGGCCGCGCCGGCCGGCAGCGCCTGCGTGGCACTGAGCCTTGCGGCTTCGCCGCTGTCGACACGCAGCAACTCGCCCGTGCGACTGCGGGCCTCGACCGCACCCTCGAAAACGGCCACGCGCGTATCCGCAGTCTCCATGTCATGGCGCACCGTGAAACGCGTGCCCAGGGCGCGCAGCCTGCCCGCGGGCGTGTCCACCACAAAGGGGCGCGCGGGCTGGGCCGTGTCATGGGCGGTGGTGACCATCAGCTCGCCGCGCAACAGCAGCACGCGGCGCAGCTGGTCGTCGAAGGCAAGGTCCACGGACGTCTCGGTGTTGAGCAGCAGCTGCGTGCCATCGGGCAACCGCAGGGAGCGCCGCTCGCCCTTGGCGGTGCTGACATCGGCATTCCAGGCCTGCCACGGCAGGCGCTCATGCGCAGTCCATGCCGCAGCACCTGCGCCGGCCAGGCCAGCGACGCTGGCCAGCAGGCGGCGGCGTGCCTGGGCGGTCTTGAGGCTGCGCGCCAGCGTGGCCGTGGCAAGGGGTCCATTGAGGGGACCGCTGTCCGGGCGTGCGTCAGGCAGCCTGAGCCGCGCATTCGTGGCCTCGATGCGCTGCCAGGCCCGCTCATGCAGCGGATGGGCCGCGCGCCAGTCCAGCCATTGCGCGCGTTGTTCCTCTGTGCACTCGCCTGACCACAGCTGCACCAGCCAGTCCACGGCGCTGTGGACCACGTCAGGCGGCAGCGCGGGGTCGGCACTATGGGTGGAGCCATCGGCACCATGGACGCGCCCGGCAGCGCAGCGCTGTGTCATGCCGCATGTTCCGGGAAGTAGCAATGCCGGATGGCGCGCGCCATGTACTGCTTGACCGAGCTGACCGAGACCTGCAGCAGCAACGCGATCTCGGCATAGGCCATGCCGTCCAGCTGGGCGTGCAAAAAGGCCGCGCGCACCTTGGGCGGCAGGCCGTCGAGCAGGCGGTCCAGCTCGCACAGCGTCTCCAGCACGATGGCGCGTTCCTCGGGCGAGGGCGCCAGCGGCTCGGGCTGCAGCGCCAGCGTGTCCAGATAGGCTCGTTCAATTTCTCGGCGGCGCAGGTGGTTGGCCATCACGCGCTTGGCCACCGTGGTGAGGAAGGCGCGGGGCTCCCGGATCTCGGACAGTTCGGTGCGGGACTCCATCACGCGCACGTAGGTGTCCTGTGCGAAATCTGCCGCATCGCCTGCATGGCCCAGCCGGCGCTGCAGCCAGGTGCGCAGCCAGCCATGGTGCTGCTGGTAGAGATGGGCAAGGGCCTGGTGGGGAGTCACGGCGGGACAGGACACGAAGGGTGAAGAGAGGGGATGCAAGTGATAAGCATTCTTATTTTACTTTGGGTGATGCTGGCACCGCCTTGGCGTGGCGCACGATTAAGCCGGTAAAGCTTGTGTAAATGCGATCAATTCTTATTTGTGGACGGTAGAATCCCCGGGCCTTTCCTTTCCTGGGCTCCCGTGCCCGCCATCCGTGATGGTTGACGCCGCGTGGCGCTGCCGCCTTTTTCTGTTGCGATGACATCCCCCAAACCGGACCCTCGGCGCCGTTCCTACTGGCTCAAGACACTGCACGAGTGGCACTGGGTCAGCTCCGCGCTGTGCCTGATCGGCATGCTGCTGTTCGCCGTCACGGGGTTCACGCTCAACCATGCGGGGCAGATCGAGTCCAAGCCGCGCATCGTGCGGGGCGAGGCGGCATTGCCCGATGCGCTGCGCGTGCAGTTGGTCCAGCAGCAGGCCAGCCAGCCGCGCGACCGGGCGCCCGTGCCTGCGCCGTTTGCGGACTGGGTGCGCGGCCAGTGGGGCCTTGAAGCCGAGGGCCGCGAAGCCGAATGGACGGCCGACGAACTCTATGTCTCCCTGCCACGCCCTGGCGGCGATGCCTGGGTGCGCGTTGCCCTGGCCGATGGCGAGGCCGAATACGAGCGCACCGACCGGGGCTGGATCGCCTATCTGAACGACCTGCACAAGGGCCGCAACACGGGCGCCGCCTGGAGCTGGTTCATCGACATCTTTGCCGCAGCCTGCCTGGTGTTCACCGTCACGGGCCTGTTCATCCTGAAGATGCATGCAGGCAACCGCCCCTTCACCTGGCCCATGGTCGGCATGGGGCTGGTGATTCCCATGCTGCTGGCCCTCCTGTTGATCCACTGAGAACCGAAAGAGCCTTGCCAATGAATCCGCACTTCTCTCTGCGCTACACCATGGCGCTTGGCGCCTGCCTGGGCGCGGTCCCGGTCTTTGCCGCCGGCCTGAACGTGGGCGTGGAAATTCCGCGCCTGGATGTCGCCGAATACCACCGCCCCTACGTGGCCGTGTGGATCGAGCGCGCCGACGCCTCGGTGGCCTCCACGCTGTCGGTCTGGTATGACGTGAAGATGCGCAATGCCGAAGGCACGAAGTGGCTCAAGGACATGCGCCAGTGGTGGCGCCGCACGGGCCGTGACCTGACGTTGCCGATCGATGGCGTGACCAGCCCCACGCGTCCCGTGGGCAAGCACCAGCTGAGTTTCACCGAAGGCTCCAATCCCTTCGCCAAGCTGCCGCCCGGTGAATACAAGCTCGTGGTCGAGGCCGCGCGCGAAGTCGGCGGCCGCGAAGTGGTCACCGTGCCCTTCAAGTGGCCCGCGGCCAAGGCCGAGCAACTGAGCGCCAAGGGCAGCAGCGAGCTGGGCGAGATCAGCGTCGAACTCAAGCCTTGAAATTGAAAGCCGCCGAGGCGCTGTGCGCCTTCCCCCTCACGAGGGGGACGACGCCATCGCTGCACGTGCCAGACCCATCCACGAACCAAGGAGATTTTTCATGAAGTCCAAGACCCGCTTTGCCGTCCGTCTGGCTGCCAGCCTCGCCATTGCCTGCGGCGCCTTCCAGGCCGCCCAGGCCCACAACCTGTGGCTGCTGCCCTCGACCACGGTGCTGTCCAAGGCCGAATGGATCACGGTGGATGCCGCTGTCTCCAACGACCTGTTCTTCTTCAACCACGTGCCGCTGGGCCTGGACAACCTCGTTGTCTCGGCGCCGGACGGCTCGGCCGTCGCGCCGCAGAATGCCCATCGCGGCAAGCTGCGCAGCGTGTTCGACCTGGACCTGCAGCAAAGCGGCACCTACCGCCTGGCCATCGTCAACGACGGCCTGTTTGCCTCCTGGAAGGACAAGTCCACGGGCCAGAACCGCCGCTGGCGCGGCTCGCCCGAGAAGTTCGCCGCCGATGTGCCCGCCGACGCGCAGGACCTGAAGGTGACCCAGTCCGTGGGCCGCATCGAGACCTTCGTGACCGTGGGCAAGCCCAGCGCCGTCAAGCCTTCCGGCAAGGGGCTGGAGCTGGTGCCCGTGACCCATCCCAACGACCTGGTCAAGGGCGAGAAGGCCACCTTCGCCTTCCATGTGGACGGCAAGCCCGCCGCCAACCTGGAAGTCGTGCTGGTGCCCGGCGCCACGCGCTACCGCGACAACAAGGGCGAGATCAAGGCCACGACCGACGCCAAGGGCGAGTTCAGCGTGACCTGGCCCACCGCCGGCATGTACTGGGTGGATGCCGATGCCCAGGACAGCAAGACATCGCTGCCCCAGGCCAAGGAGCGCCGCCTGTCCTACGTGGGCACGTTCGAGGTGCTGCCCTGAGCCTTGCGTCCCCACCCGGGGCTCCGTCTGCGCCCACGCCCGTGCGCGTGAGCTTCGCGCCCGCCCTGTTGCAGGGCAGCGCAGGCCGGGGCCTTGCCGCGCCTGTGTCCACAGGCGCGGCGTCCTTTGCCGTCTCCGGCTACGCGCCGCAGGCGGTGCGGCGGGCAGACCCCGCCGCGCTGCAAACGCTCACCGGCGAGGCCATGGGCACGACCTGGAGCGTGCGCCTGCACAACCCGGATTTCCGCCCGCTCGATGAGGCGTGCCAGGCCATAGAGGCTGCACTGGCCCTGGTCGTGCGCCAGATGAGCAACTGGGAAGCCGGCTCCGACATCTCGCGCTTCAACCGCGCCGAGCCCGGCAGCTGGCATGCACTGCCGCCCGAATTCTTCACCGTGCTGACCTGTGCACTCGAGTGGGCACAGGCCAGCGGCGGCGCCTGGGATCCTACCGTGGGGCCGCTGGTTGATCTGTGGGGCTTCGGCCCGCGTGCGGAAAAGGCGCAGGGCGCCGGCATCCCCGATGCCGATGCGCTGCGGCGGGTGCGCGAGCGCGTGGGCTACCAGCGCATCGTGCTGGACCTGGCGGGCCGGCGCGCGCTGCAGCCCGGCGCCGTCCATGTGGACTTCAGCGGCATCGCCAAAGGCTATTCGGTGGACCTGGTCGCCGAGCGCCTGCAGGCGCTGGGCCATACCGATTTCCTCGTCGAGGTGGGCGGCGAGCTGCGTGCCTGCGGTCAGCGCCCTGGCAACCAGCCCTGGCGCGTGGCCGTGGCCAGCATGGCGGACCCGTCCACGCCGCTGGCGCTGCCGCTGCGCGACATGGCCATCGCCACCTCGGGCGACCACTGGCATGCCTTCGAGCAGGGTGGGCGCCGCTACTCCCACACCATCGATCCGCGCAGCGGCGAGCCCGTGGCGCATGGCCTGACCAGCGTCACCGTGCTGCATGCCGAATGCATGCAAGCCGACGCCCTGGCCACCGTGCTCACCGTGCTGGGGCCGCGCGAGGGCCTGGACTTTGCCGAGCAGCGCGGCGTGGCGGCGCTGCTGTGCGAGCGCACTGCGCAAGGCCTTGCCATGGCGATGACAACGGCTTTTGCCGCGCTGCTGCCGTGAGCGTTTCCTTCCCTTTTTCCGCCGTGTAGATTTCCGGTCCCCGCCATGACCTTGTCAGAAACCGGGCTGCGCGTACTCGCAGCCGCCGTGCTGGTCCTGCTCTATGCGGCCATGTGCGCCGCCATCTGGTGGCGCGAGCGCCGCCAGCGCATGCGGGCCCGGCAGGAAGCGGCTGCGCTGACCAGCGCACGCGAGGGCGCGCTGCCCCTGCTCGTGGCCTATGCCAGCCAGACCGGCCAGGCCGAGGAACTGGCGCGCGAAACCGCCCGGCTGCTGCACACGGCCGGAGAAAGCGTGCACCTGTGCGCCCTGGACGCTGTGGATGCCGACCTGCTGGCGCGCACGCAAAGGGCGCTGTTCATCGCCAGCACCTATGGCGAAGGCGACCCGCCCGACAACGCGGCGCTGTTCCTGGCGAACGCCATGGCCGATGCACGGCCGCTGTCCCATCTGCAATACGGCCTGCTGGCGCTGGGCGACCGGCAGTACGCGCAGTTCTGCGGCTTTGGCCGCGCGCTGGACAGCTGGCTGCGTGCCGGTGGCGCCAGGCCCTGGTTCGAGCGCATTGAAATGGACAACGGCGCGCCGCAGGCGCTGACCGCCTGGCAGCACCAGCTGACCCAGATCAGCAGCCTGGGCGACATGCCGGCATGGGAGCAGCCGGTCTTCAGCGAATGGACGCTGGCCGCGCGCCGGCACATGAACCCGGGCAGCGCAGGCGAGCCGGTGTTCCACATCGAGCTGCAGCCCCCTGCAACGGAGCCCGCGCTGTGGGAGTCCGGCGACCTGGCGCAGGTCTGCATTCCTGCGGACCCGCAGCATCCGCGCGAGTACTCCATCGCCTCCATCGCCCAGGATGGCTGCGTGCACCTGCTGGTGCGCCAGGCGCGGCGCGAGGATGGCTCGCCGGGCCTGGCCTCGGGCTGGCTCACGCAGGGCGCGCCCCTGGGGGCAGCCATCACCCTGCGGCTGCGTGCGCACCGCAATTTCCGGCTGGAAGACAACCTGCAGCGCCCGCTGGTGCTGATCGGCAACGGCACGGGCCTGGCCGGCCTGCGCAGCCACCTGCGCGCGCGTGCTGCGGCGGGCCTGGGTCCCAACTGGCTGCTGTTCGGCGAGCGCAATGCGGCGCACGACCGGCTGTACGGCGACGAGCTTCAGGCATGGTGCGATGGCAGCGTGCTGCAGCGCCTGGACCTGGCCTTCTCGCGCGACCGCAGCGAAGGCGCGCCGCGCGCCTATGTGCAGGACCTGCTGGCGCAGTCCGGCGATGTCTTGCGCCAATGGGTGGCGCAGGGCGCAGCCATCTACGTGTGCGGCAGCCTGCAGGGCATGGCCCAGGGCGTGGACCAGGCGCTGCACGCCGTGTTGGGCGAGGCGCAGATGGAGCTGCTGGTGCGCAGCGGCCGATACCGGCGCGATGTGTACTGAACCCCGCTTGCGCCAGCGCAAAGATGGGCCGGTTTGCTCCTAGGAACGTAGCATCGGCACGACAGATAAATCCTATTGTGATCATGAGAATGGAAATGATTCTCAATGTTCATATAATTTCGTTACATATCCCCATCCCATCGCATAACCAAACATTTCAAAGCGAGTTGCACGGGCCCCACAGCCCGTTTTCCGTTTCTGGAGTGTTTGCATGTCGTATCGCGATCTGCGCGGAGTTCTTCCGTCGCGTCCTTCCCATCTGGCCCTTGTGGTGGCTGCCGTCTGCGCTTCGGGTGCCGTCTCTGCACAGACGGCAACAGGCAATGCCGCGCCCGCCACGGAGCTGCGCGAAGTCGTGGTCTCCGCCTCGGGTTTCGAGCAGGACATCAAGGAGGCGCCGGCCTCCATCACCGTCATCCCGCGTGAGGAACTGGCCAAGGGGCGCTTCGGCAGCCTGACCGACGCGCTGGAAAGCGTGGAAGGCATCGACGTGGGCGCCCCCGCAGGCAAGACCGGCGGCCTGAACATCAGCATCCGCGGCATGCCCAGCGACTACACGCTGGTGCTCATCGACGGCCGCCGCCAGAACTCGGCCGGCAACGTCACGCCCAACGGGTTTGGCGAGACGCAGACCAGCTTCATGCCGCCCATCGGCGCCATCGAGCGCATCGAGGTCATCCGCGGCCCCATGTCCACGCTCTACGGCTCCGACGCCATGGGCGGCGTGATCAACATCATCACCCGCAAGGTCGGCAAGACCTGGACGGGCAGCGTCAGCGCCGACTACACGCTGCAGGAAGAGTCGGAGTTCGGCGACATCAGATCCGGCAAGTTCTACCTGAGCGGCCCCATCAAGGAGAACCTGCTGGGTCTGTCGATCCGCGGCAGCACGCAGCGCCGGGCCGCTTCGGACATCACCTATGCGGGCGCCAACGGCCAGCCCGCCGTTCCCCTCATGGGCGGCAACCCCGTCAAGTCCGAGATCAACAATCTGGGCCTGCGCCTGGCGCTCACGCCCAACAGGTACCACGACATCACGCTGGACCTGGACTCGGGCCGCCAGACCTATGACAACTCGCGCGGCCAGCTCGGCACGCTGGGGCTGCAGGGCGGCTACGGCCCCGAGCAGAAATACAACCGCGACCAGCTCACGCTGGCGCACACGGGCCGCTTCGGCTTCGGAACCTGGGACACCAGCTTCATGGTCAACCGCACCGAAACCATGGGCCGCACCGTTCCCCCGGGAACGCCGGGCGCGACACCGGGCGCTGCGCGCACGCTGGAGGTGGAAAGCAAGGTGCTGGACAGCAAGCTGGTCCTGCCCTGGGGCGCCCACCTGACCACGCTGGGCGGCCAGTGGTGGGATGCCGAGATGAAGGACGGCGTGGCGCCGAACAAGTTCGCCTTCACGCAGAAGGCCCTGTTTGCCGAGGACGAATGGAGCCTGACCGACGCCTTCAAGCTCACCATGGGCGCGCGCTATGACCGCCACAGTCTCTTCGGCGGCAAGCTCAGCCCGCGCATCTACGGCGTGTGGAATGCCGCGCCGCAGTGGACCGTGAAGGGCGGCATCAGCAACGGCTACAAGACGCCACGCGTGGAACAGCTGGCGCCCGGCATCAACGGCTTCGGCCAGCAGGGCCGCCTGCCGCTGGTGGGCAGCCCCAACCTCAAGCCCGAAACCAGCCGCACCACCGAACTGGGCGTCTATTTCGACAGCCCCACGGGCTTTGCGGGCAGCGCCACGGTGTTCAACAACGAGTTCAAGGACAAGATCACCAGCGGCCCGGGTCTGATCAACTGCGACTTTGCGGCAGCGCCCAACCGCCCCGGCTGCGTGAGCTTCGGCAACTGGCCCCTGGTGGATGCCTTCGGCCAGTCCATCAACGTGGACGAGGCCGTCACGCGCGGCCTGGAGCTGAGTGCGCGCATGCCGCTGGCGCGCGGCTGGAACGCCAGCGCCAACTACACCTTCACCAGGAGCGAGCAAAAGAGCGGCCCCAACCGGGGCAACCCGCTGAGCGACACGCCCAAGCATGCGCTCAACGCCCGCCTGAACTGGGAGCCGGGTGCCCAGTGGAACCTGTGGCTGCGTGCCGAATACCGCAGCGAGCGCTACCGCGACCCCGGCACCAGCGCCAGCACCCAGGCCGCCAAGGCCGCGCTGGGCAACTACAAGGCCTATACCCAGTTCCACCTGGGCGGCAGCTACCGCGTGAGCAAGCAGTTCACCATCAACGCGGCCATCTACAACCTGTTCAACAAGGATTTCGTGGACTACCAGCCCTACAACGTACCGGGCCAGGTCCAGGGTACCGTGATCTTTGGCAACCGCTACGCGAACAACCAGGAAGGCCGCCGCCTGTGGGTGTCCGCCAACTACGAGTTCTGAGGCGGGTTCCGGGGCGCCTGGCTGGCCTGCATGCGTGAAGGGGCCAGCCTGACCAGCACCTGCAGCGTGCGGTTCAGCGGCACGGGCACGCCCAGGGCCTCGCCGCGCCGCACCACGTAGCCGTTCAGGTGGTCGATTTCGCTGGGCTTGCCCAGCGCCAGATCCTGGGCGGTGGATGAGAACTGGCCCGGCATGGTGGCCGGCAGGCCCCGCACGGCAGCGGGCACGTCGCCGGGCAGGGCCACGCCGTCGGCCCTGGCCACGGCCAGGCATTCGGCCACCACGTCGTCCACCACGTGCGCCACGCCGGGCGCCTGCACCAGCGGGCCGTAGGGCAGCTGGCACAGCGCCGACAGCGCGTTGTAGGCGCAGTTGATCACCAGCTTGGCCCACAGCGCGCCGCGCACATCGGGCGATACCTGCACGGCAATGCCCGCCGCGCCAAATTGCCGGGCCACCTGTTCGCTGAGTGCAGAGGGCGCGATGACCAGCTCGCCACGCCCGAAGTGGCGCACATGGCCGGGACCGGCCATGGCCGTGGCCACATAGACCACGGCGGCCGCCACGGCAACGGACGGGCCCAGCACGGCGCGCACGCGCTCGTCGTTGTCCACGCCGTTTTGCATGGTCAGCACCAGGGCGCCCGGCGCCAGGTGCGGCTGCATCTCGCGGGCCGCTTCCTCGGTGGCCGTGGACTTGACGCAGAACATCACCACATCGGCATCGCGCACGACGCTGGCCTCGGTCGATGCCTGCATGGGCACCTGGATGTCCAGCGCCGCCGTCTCCAGCCGCAGGCCATGCTGCTGCACGGCCTGCACATGGGCGGGACGGCCAATCAGCGTGACCTGGTGGCCGGCGCGTGCCAGCAGTGCGCCGAAATAGCAGCCCACGGCGCCTGCGCCCATGACGGCGATGCGCAGCGGCGCGGTGGGGGAGGAGGGGCTGGCGGAAGAAGCGTCCATGGTGCGAATCGGATAGGCCTTTGATGGCGCCCAGTCTAGCCAAGCTGCCGTCAAGGGCCCATGCTGTCTTCCCTGCCGGGGGGCACTGCGGACTTCAGGCCGTCCTCATGCCGTGCTCATACCGTGCTCATGCCGTCTGCAGGCACAGGTACTTGGTTTCCAGGTATTCCTCGATGCCGTGGCGCGAGCCCTCGCGGCCCAGGCCGGACTGCTTGACGCCGCCGAAGGGCGCGACCTCGTTGGAGATCAGGCCGGTATTGATGCCCACCATGCCGTACTCCAGCGCACGCGATACGCGCCAGATGCGGCGGTTGTCGTTGGTGAACAGATAGGCGGCCAGGCCGTAGATGGTGTCGTTGGCGCGGCGCACCACTTCGTCCTCGTCGTGGAAACGGAACAGCGGCGCCAGCGGGCCGAAGGTCTCTTCCTCGCAGACCCGCATGCTGTCGTTCACATCGGCCAGCAGCGTGGGCTCGTAGAACAGCTTACCCGGCACCGGGCGCCTGCCACCGGCCAGCAGGCGCGCGCCCTTGGACAGCGCGTCGGCCACATGGCTTTCCACCTTCTGCACGGCGGCCTCGTTGATCAGCGGGCCATGCGTCACGCCGGGCTCCAGGCCGTTGCCGACCTTGAACTCCGCCATGGCCCGCGCCAGGCGGCGGGCCAGTTCGTCATGGATGCCGTCCTGCACATAGATGCGATTGGCGCATACGCAGGTCTGGCCCGCGTTGCGGAACTTGGAGGCCAGGATGCCGGCCACGGCCTGGTCGATATCGGCATCGTCGAACACGATCAACGGCGCATTGCCGCCCAGCTCCAGCGACAGCTTCTTGACCGTGTCGCTGCACTGGCGCATCAGCAGCCGCCCGGTGGCCGTGGAGCCCGTGAAGCTGAGCTTGCGCACCACGGGGCTTTGGGTCAAAGCCTGGCCGATGTCCTGCGGGTGGCCGGTCAGCACCTGGAAGACGCCGGCGGGAATGCCGGCCTCCTGGGCCAGCACGCCCAGGGCCAGGGCGGTGAAGGGCGTGCTTTCGGCCGGCTTGACCAGCATGGTGCAGCCGGCGGCCAGCGCCGGGCCGGCCTTGCGCGTGATCATGGCGGCCGGGAAGTTCCAGGGCGTGATGGCGGCGCACACGCCAATGGGCTCGCGCAGCGTCAGCAGTTGCTGGCCGGCCGTGGGCGACTGCAGCAGTTCTCCGTCCACGCGCTTGCCTTCCTCGGCAAACCATTCGATGAAGGAGGCCGCGTAGGCGATCTCGCCGCGTGCCTCGGCCAGGGGCTTGCCCTGCTCCAGGGTCATCAGCCGCGCCAGATCGTCCTGGTGCGCCAGCATCAGGTCGAACCAGCGGCGCAGGATGCCTGCGCGCTGCTTGCCCGTCAGCGCGGCCCAGGCGGGCAGGGCGCGCTGTGCGGCGGCAATGGCGGCTTCGGTCTCGCCGGCCTGCAGGGCAGGCACCTGGCCCAGGCGCTCGCCCGTGGCGGGGTTGAAGACGTCGATGGCGGGGCCGGAGCCCACGGCTCGCCAGCCCTCGGCGAGCAGGCAGGCCTGGCGGAACAGATCGGGGCGTTGCAGTGAAAGACTCATGGTGCGGCAGGGTGTGGCTGGGATGGGGATTCAGGCGGCGACTTGCTGGGACGCGCTCTGGGTGATGGCGCTGTCGATGATGTCCAGGGCCCTGGCGAACAGCGGCTGTGGAATCGTCAGCGGATAGAGAAAGCGGATGGCGTTGCCGTACAGGCCGCAGGTCAGCAGCAGCAGGCCCTGCTCCTGCGCGTGCCGGACGACGGCGGCCACGCGCTGCGCATCGGGCTCGCCGCTGCCGGGAAGGCGGAACTCCACGGCCAGCATCGAGCCCAGTCCGCGCACGTCGGCGATGCCGGCATCCTGCGCCTGCAGGGCTTGCAGGCGCGCGCGCAGCTGGTTGCCCAGTGCATGGGCGCGCTCGCACAGCCGTTCTTCATCGATCACGTCGAGCACGGCATGGGCCGCGGCCACGGCCAGCGGGTTGGCGGCATAGGTGCCGCCCAGGCCGCCGGGGTGGGGTGCGTCCATGACGGCCGCGCGGCCCACCACGCCCGAGATCGGCAGGCCGCCGCCCAGGCTCTTGGCCATGGTGATCAGGTCGGGCTGCACGCCGTAGTGCTCCATGGCGAACAGCTTGCCCGTGCGAGCGAAGCCGGTCTGCACCTCGTCGGCGATCAGCAGCATGCCGTGCTGGTCGCACAGCTGGCGCAGGCCGGTGAACAGGGCGGCAGGCACGGGGTGAAAGCCCCCTTCGCCCTGTACGGGCTCCACGATGATGGCGGCCACGCGCTGCGGGTCCACCGAGGTCTTGAGCAGCATGGCAATGGCGTCCAGCGACTGCTGCACGCTCACGCCCGCCTGCTCGCTGGGGAAGGGCGCGTGGAAGACTTCGCCCGGCATGGGGCCGAAGCCCTGCTTGTAGGGCGCCACCTTGCCCGTCAGTGCCATGCCCAGCTGGGTGCGGCCATGGAAGGCGCCCTGGAAGGCGATCACGGCCGAGCGGCCCGTGGCATGGCGCGCGATCTTGACGGCGTTCTCCACGGCCTCGGCGCCCGTGGTGAAGAAGGCGGTCTTGGCCGGACCGGCGATGGGCGCCAGCGCATTGATGCGCTCGGCCAGTGCAATCGCGCTTTCGTAGGGAACGATCTGGAAGGCCGTGTGCGTGAAGCGCTCCAGTTGCTGCTGCACGGCCTGGACCACGCGCGGATGGCGGTGGCCCGTGTTGAGCACGGCAATGCCGGCCGCGAAATCGATGTACTGCCGGCCCTCGGCATCGGTCAGCAGGGCGTTGTCGGCCTGCACGGCATGGAAGCCGCACATCACGCCCACGCCGCGCGGCATGGCGGCGTTGCGCCGGTTCTGGAGTTGCTGGTTCGGGGAAGAGGCGGTGGCGCTGGACATGAGAGGGTTCTCCGTTGATGGGGATGCAAGGCTTCCCGTTATAGTGGCCATTGGTTCCATGACTGGAGCCATCTTTTGAAAAGATGGTGGTGCCAATTGAGCGCGCCTCCACCTCCACCTCTATCCTCACTCCACCAAGGCAGGCATGGCAAAACCCTCCGTGTGCGCGGATCTCATCCTCCAGATGGACTGGCGCGGGCTGGGCGGCGACCGCACCCATCTCAACCGGGGCCTGTACCTGGCCATCCGCCAGGCCATAGACAGCGGGGCCCTGTTGCCGCGCAGCCGTCTGCCTGCCTCGCGTGACCTGGCGCGCGAGCTGGGCGTGTCGCGCAACACCGTCAACCACGCCTACGAGCAGCTGCAGGTGGAGGGCTATGTGCGCAGCCAGGTGGGGCGGGGCACGCATGTGGTGGACACCCTGCCCGCGGCCTTGCTGCTGAGCGGCGGGCGTGCGCCCGCACGCCGCGCCACCGCCGCGGCGCCCGCACCGGGCGGCGGCCTGTCTGCACAGGCGCAGGCCCTGCTGAAAACGGCCCAGGCCTCCGAGCAGCAATGGGGCGCCTTCATGCCCGGCGTGCCCGACGTGACCGAATTTCCGCGCGCCACCTATGCGCGCATCCACAACCGCCTGCTGCGCCACGCCGGGCCGCAACTGCTGACCTACGGCACGCGCGGCGGCGTGGACGCGCTCAAGCAGGCCCTGGCCGAGCACCTGCGCGTGGCGCGCTCCGTGGACTGCGGGCCGGGCCAGGTGCTGATCACCGAAGGCGTGCACCAGGCCATCGACCTGGTGGTGCGCAGCCTTGCCGATCCCGGCGACTGCGTGTGGATGGAGGAGCCCGGCTACTGGGGCATTGCCAACGTGCTGCGCATGCAGCACGGGCTGCACCTGCACAGCGTGCCCGTGGATGAGGAGGGCATGCAACTGCCCGAAGGCCTGCCCGCGCCCCGGCTGATTTTCGTCACGCCCTCGCACCAATATCCCTTGGGCGCTGTCATGAGCATGGCCCGGCGCCGTGCGCTGATTGCCTATGCGCGCCGCGTGGGCGCCTGGATCGTGGAGGACGACTACGACAGCGAATTCCGCTTCTCCGGCAGTCCCGTGCCCAGCATGCAGGGCATGGAGGAAGGTGCGCCCGTGATCTACATAGGCACCTTCAGCAAAACCCTCTATCCAGGGCTGCGCATGGGCTACATGGTGCTGCCACCGGCGCTGGCCGAGCCCCTGCGGCGCATCCATTCCGAGCTGTACCGCGAGGGGCACCAGCTGCCGCAGCAGGTGATTGCCGAGTTGATCACCGAAGGCCACTACGCCGCCCACATCCGCAAGATGCGCCTGCTCTACGGCAAGCGCCGCCGCATGCTGCTGTCCCTGATCGAGCGCTACCTGGGCGCCGACCACCTGCCCTGGGTGGAAAGCAGCGCAGGCCTGCATTTCGTGATGCAGCTGCCGGGCCAGGACGACGATGTGGCGCTTGCCGAGGATCTCCGGCAGGCGGGCATCTTCGTCAAGCCGCTGTCGCGCTATTACGCAGGCCCGCACAAGCGGCGCGGCCTGCTGCTGGGATACGCCTGCGTCTGTGAGGAGGAGATCGGTGCCGCCTTCTTCCGTATGCTGGCGGTGCTCGCAGCCCGGCATGGCCGGGGCTGAGGTTCTCTTTCCCAACCCCTTTGCCTGACGCAGAAAGCTCCATGATCTCCATCCGCCCCGTTGACCCCCATGAATGGCCGCAGTACCGCGATATCCGCCTGCGTGCCCTGCGCGATGCCCCCGACGCCTTCGGCAGCACCTGGGCGGCAGAGGCTGCAAGGGCTGACGCGGACTGGGCTGCACGGCTGCAGGCCGCTGCTGCCGGCGGCAGGGACAGGGTGCTCTTCGCCGTCAACGGCGGCCAGGCCTGTGGCCTGGTCTGGTGCAAGCTGTGTGCCCCCGAGCCCGGCGTGGCCGATCTCTTCCAGATGTGGGTCGATCCTGCCGCGCGTGGCCGGGGCGCAGGCCAAGCGCTGCTGGCGCAGGCCGTCGCCTGGGCCTGGCACAAGGGCATGCAGCGTGTGCGGCTGGGTGTGACCGATGCCGACTCTCCCGCCATGCGCCTGTACCTGGCGCACGGCTTCCGGCCTGTGGGCGGGCTGCAGCCGCTGCGCGAGGGCTGCGAACTGCGGGTGCAGATGATGGCCCTGGACCGGGCCGGCGGCTGAACCGCTGCACAGCGCAGGCAGTTCCGGCAGTCAGTCCCTATAGCCCCGGGGCGTCCACAGGGCCGTCCTGCGTCAACCCGGCAGCAGGGCCGGCGAAGGCAACTGCCGGGTCTTGGCCAGTTGCGAATTGCTGTAGCGCAGGTCGGAGGTGACCTCCGCGCCCAGCCAGGCGGGCGATGGCGGCTGGATATCCTCGCTCGCCAGTTCGATCTCGGCCGTGACCAGGCCGGCCAGGGGGCCTTCGAACACATCGACCTCGAAGTCGAAGCCGTCCACCGGCACGATGTAGCGCACCTTGTCGATGGCGCCATGCGCGCAGTGCTGGGCCAGCAGCGTCTCGGCATCGGCCAGCGGGATCTGGTATTCGAATTCGGCGCGGCTCATGCCGCGTGCCGGGCCCTTGAGCGTGAGAAATCCGGTGTCTCCGGCGATGCGCACCCGCACCCACATGCCGTTGTCGGCGATGTATCCCTGCGCCATGCGCACGCCGGTCAGGCCTGCCACGATGCCAGGGTCGGCCACCAGGTATTTGCGTTCGATTTCGAGAGCCATGCTGTTGCCCGTGCAGACAAAGGCGGCAGTCTATCGCGCCACCGTCGCCCTGCCCGGCAGATGGCCCGCCACAAACAAAAAGCCCCGCAGGGGAGTGCGGGGCTTTCCAGGGGGCGGTTGCCGGCCCGGGGTCCGGCATCCACAGCGCCTTACAGCGAGTCGATGAAGCTGCGCAGCTTGTCCGAGCGGCTCGGGTGCTTGAGCTTGCGCAGGGCCTTGGCCTCGATCTGGCGGATGCGTTCGCGCGTGACGTCGAACTGCTTGCCCACTTCTTCCAGCGTGTGGTCAGTGGACATTTCGATGCCAAAGCGCATGCGCAGCACCTTGGCTTCGCGCGGGGTGAGGCCGTCGAGGATGTCCTTGACCACGTCGCGCAGGCCGGCCTGCATGGCGGCGTCCACGGGAGCGGTGTTGTTGGTGTCCTCGATGAAGTCGCCCAGGTGCGAATCGTCGTCGTCGCCGATCGGCGTTTCCATGGAGATCGGCTCCTTGGCGATCTTCATGATCTTGCGGATCTTGTCCTCGGGGATCTCCATCTTGGCCGCCAGGATGGACGCATCGGGCTCGAAGCCGAACTCCTGCAGATGCTGGCGCGAGATGCGGTTCATCTTGTTGATGGTCTCGATCATGTGCACCGGGATGCGGATGGTGCGCGCCTGGTCGGCGATCGAGCGCGTGATGGCCTGGCGGATCCACCACGTGGCATAGGTCGAGAACTTGTAGCCGCGACGGTATTCGAACTTGTCCACCGCCTTCATCAGGCCGATGTTGCCTTCCTGGATCAGATCCAGGAACTGCAGGCCGCGGTTCGTGTACTTCTTGGCGATGGAGATCACCAGGCGCAGGTTGGCCTCGATCATCTCCTTCTTGGCGTCACGGCTGGCGCGCTCGCCATCGTTCATGCGCTTGTTGATGCGCTTGAGCTCGTCCAGCGGCACGACCACGCGCGATTGCAGGTCGATCAGGTTCTGCTGCAGCTCCTGCACGGGCGGGATGTTGCGCTCGAGCACGTTGCTCCAGGGCTTGCCGGCCGCGACCTGCTGCACCACCCACTGCAGGTTCAGCAGGTTGGGCGGGAACTGGGCGATGAAGGTCTCCTGCGGCATGCCGCACTTGTCGACGATGATCTTGCGCAGCTCGCGTTCCTTCTTGCGCACGTCATCCACCTGGGCGCGCACGAGGTCGCACAGCTTCTCGATGGTCTTGGCCGTGAAGCGGATGGTCATCAGCTCTTCGGTCAGGGCCTTCTGCACCTTCATGTACACGGGCGTGCCGTAGCCGTCCTTGTCGTACACCTTGTGCATCTTGTCGAAGTTCTCGCGCATGGCGTCGAAGCGGCGCAGCGCCTCGTTCTTGAGTTCTTCGAGCTTCTTGGTCAGCGCCTTGGAGCCGCCCTTGCCGTCGTCGTCGTCCTCTTCGTCGTATTCGTCGAAGTCTTCTTCGGCCACGTAGTCGTCGTTCTCATTGGCGTTGACGAAGCCGTCGACGATGGTGGAGATGACGACCTTGCCTTCGCGGATTTCCTCGGACATGGCCAGGATCTCGGCGATGGTGGCAGGCGAGGCCGAGATGGCCTCCATCATGTCCATCAGGCCGCCTTCGATGCGCTTGGCGATTTCGATTTCGCCTTCGCGCGTCAGCAGCTCGACCGTGCCCATTTCGCGCATGTACATGCGCACGGGGTCGGTGGTGCGGCCGAACTCGGAGTCCACCGTGGACAGGGCGGCTTCGGCCTCTTCCTCGGCTTCCTCTTCGGTGGTGGCGGACTGGCCCGTGTTGTTCAGCAGCAGGGTTTCCGCGTCGGGAGTCTGCTCGTAGACGGCCACGCCCATGTCGTTGAGCATGGAGATCACGACTTCCAGCGTCTCGGCATCGACCAGCTTGTCGGGCAGGTGGTCGTTGATTTCGCTGTGCGTCAGGTAGCCGCGCGTCTTGCCCAGCTTGATCAGCGCCTTCAGGCGCTGGCGGCGGGTGGACATTTCCTCTTCGGTCAGGACGGTTTCGTCCAGGCCGAATTCCTTCATCAAGGCGCGTTCCTTGGCCTTGCTGATCTTCATGCGCAGGGGCTTGACCTTTTCGGCCGGGGCCGAAGTGGTCTCGACCTCGACTTCCACTTCGGTCTCGACCTCGGACTCGCCTTCACCTTCGCCGTCGATGTCGCCATCGATATCGGACAGGTCGGCATCATCGATGTCGTCGCCGCCTTCCTTGGCCTTGGGCTTGCGGCCGCGCTTGGCGGGGGTCTTGGCAGCGGCGGTGGAGCTTGCGGCTGCCTTGGCCGGCGCCTTCTTGGCGGCGGCAGGCTTCTTTTCGGTCTGGGCGGGGGCGTCGTCGCCTTCGGCTGCCTTCTTGCGGCCGCGCTTGGGGGTCGCGGCGGCGAGCAGCTCGTCGGCCATGGCTTTGAGTTCGGCTTGGGACTTGGTTACCACGTCGGTATCTTTCTTTGCTTTGGCCGCAGATGCGGCGCTCTTCGGTCCTGCAGCGGCTTTGCCGGCACCGGCCTTGGCCGGGGCTGAAGAGGTTGTCGAAGTCTTGGGCTTCGCTGGAGCTTCGGGGGCCTGCTTGGACTTCACGGACTTTGAAACGGGCATGAACACCTCACGGTCAGGAGCGAACACACACAAAGGGAAACTCAAACAAGCGCCGCCTAGGCGCACGCGCGGACGGACTAGGTCCGCCAGGGAAGCGAAAAACGTTCCAGGCAAGATGTCTGGGCGAACATTTGGTGTGCAGTCCTTGCGGGAAATTGGGCCGTGCAGTTGCTGCAATCACGTGAGTTCTTCACGGGGCCCGGTCCGGAGGTGCTGCTGTCGCTCTTGCCGATAGCCCCTAATTATATCTGCTTACCTCGATTTCAAGAGGAAGTGCGCATCTGGTTTTCCAGGACCTGCTGTCGGGCAAAGAGATCGCGATAGCGCTGGGCGGCGCTGGGGTCCCGTGCCATGTCGCGCACGGCTTCGTCGATCTGGGCCTTGATGTGGTCGATGACGATGCGGTTGAGCACGCCGCGCAGCTCGCGGCGCAGCTCGGACAGCTCGCCTTCGGGATGGGCGTGGGGGCCGCTCATCAGCTTGTCGGCCAGCACCTCATGGGGCAGGCCGCGCAGTTGCTCGCGCAGCACGGCGAAGGGCCGGGGGCCGGATTCCTGGAACTGTGCTTCCATCCAGCGGAACAGCGCGCCGTGCCCGGCGGCGCAGCGCGCCAGCGCCTCGAAGTCCTCGTGGGTGAGTTCTTCCATGAACTCCATGTGCGCCATGAGCAGGCGCGCCGCCTGGTCCGTGCGCGTGGCGGGGGCTACGCGCGGCCCCATGGGCGGCGGGTTGAAGTCGCTGCGGCCATTCTTGTCCCAGGGCTTGCGCGGCCAGGGCTTTTTGCCGCCGCGCCCGGGCTCGCCGCCACGCCAGCCGCCTGTGCCGCCGCCCTGGCTGCCCCCCTCGGGCCAGCCCGATGGGGCGTTGTATTCGGCCGGCTGGCCCCAGTCGGCCGCGGCCGGTGCATGGCTGGCCTGGCCCGGATGGTGGGCGCCACCGGCCATGGAGCCCCGTGCGGGGCCGCTGCGGGCGGCTTCCTGCGACCACAGGTCCGAGAGATCGCGCGCATCCAGCTGCACGAGTTCGGCGATCTCGCCCAGCAGCTGGCGCTTGAGGGCGCCGTCGGGCAGTGCCGTCCACAGCGGGCGGGCATTGCTGGCCATGTGGGCGCGGCCTTCGGCCTGGCCCAGGTCGCAGCCTTCGCTGGCGGCTTCGATGAGAAAGCGGCTCAACGGCAGCGCGTCGCCCACGTAGCGGGCAAAGGCTTCGCTGCCGTACTCGCGGATGAAGCTGTCCGGATCATGCTCGGCAGGCAGGAAGAGGAATTTGACGCTGCGCGTGTCGCTGGCATAGGGCAGGGCCGCATCGAGCGCCTTGCGCGCGGCGCGCCGACCCGCCGCGTCTCCGTCGAAGCTGAAGACGACGGCTTCGGTAAATCGAAACAGTTTGTGAATATGGTCGGGCGTGCAGGCCGTGCCCAGCGTGGCGACGGCGTTGGCAAAGCCGAGCTGGGCCAGGGCCACCACGTCCATATAGCCTTCGGTGACCAGCGCATAGCCCATGTCGCGCAGGGCGGTGCGGGCCTCGAACAGGCCGTAGAGCTCGCGCCCCTTGTGAAAGACCGGGGTTTCGGGCGAATTCAGGTATTTGGGCTTCTCGTCGCCGAAGACGCGGCCGCCGAAGCCGATGCACTCGCCCTTGACGTTGCGGATGGGAAACATCAGCCGGTCGCGGAAGCGGTCGTAGCGCTTGTCGTCGCCCTCGCCAACAATGACCAGACCCGATTCTTCGAGCTGCGGATCGTCGTACTGCGGGAACACGCTGGCCAGCGACCGCCAGCCCGCAGGCGCGTAGCCCAGGCCGAAGCGCTTGGCGGTCTCGCCCGAGACGCCGCGGCGCTTGAGGTAGTCGATGGCCTGGGGCGATGCCTTGAGGTGCTTGCGGTAGGCGTCGCCTGCCTTCTCCAGCACGTCGGTGAGGGTGGCCTGTTTCTGCTTTTGCGCGGCCTGGCGCTCGCGCTCGGCGGGGCTGATGTCGTCCTGCGGCACCTGCAGGCCGACCTGGCCGGCAAGATCCTGCACGGCTTCGACAAAGCCCATGCCGGCATGGTCCATCAGAAAGCCGATGGCGTTGCCATTCTTGCCGCAGCCAAAGCAGTGATAGAACTGCTTGCTGGGACTGACGGTGAAGGAGGGCGACTTCTCGCTGTGGAACGGGCACAGGCCCATGAAGTTGGCGCCGCCCTTCCTGAGCTGCACGTAGCGTCCCACGATATCGACCACGTCGACGCGCGAGAGCAATTCCTGGATGAACGATTGGGGAATGGACACCCGCGTATTGTGCCTTCGCGGGGCCATCCGGCCGTGCCCCGGGGGCACTGGCCGGCGGTGCCCGGCCCTCAGCCCAGGCGCTGGAAGGTCAGCGTGAAGGCCACGCCATCGCGCGTGTTGTGCGCCTTGATCGTGCCGCCCATCTTCGCCATGTAGGTCCTGGCCACGAACAGGCCCTGGCCCCGGTGCTCGGCGCTGCCGGCGGCCGCCGGCTCCTGGGGGGCGGACACGCCCAGCTCGAAGATGCGCTCCAGCAGGTCCTCCGCAATGGTGGCGCCCTGGTTGTGCAGCGTGGCGCTGGCGGCGGACTCCGAGGCCGACAGCGACAGCGTGATGGCCGTGCCCGCGGGCCGGTAGCTGTCGGCATTGCGCAGGATGTGAGTGACTACGTCCTCCAGCGCAAACTCGTCGGCGCGCACGATCACGGCGCCCGTGACGTCCCTGTTCCCGCCTCCGCCTCCTTCCCCGCTCCCGCCTTCGTAGACCACGTTGGCAATGCCCGCGAAGTGCGCGTTGGCGGCCACGTGGGACAGGAAGGCGTTCAGGTCCAGCCGGCCTTCGGGCACGTTGGCGGCCTGCAGCGCCTCGGCCGGCGATGCCGTGCCGTAGAGCACATGCACGGCCTGCTGCATGCGCTGCACGTAGCGGTGGCCGGGGTCGTCGGGCCCGTAAAGCACCATCAGCGATTGCAGGGGCGACATGATTTCGTGGCCCACGGCATGCCACATGTCGCGTTCCTGCTGGGCGCGCAGCTGTTCGCGCTGCAGGTCGTCCTTCACGCGCTGCAGCAGGTCGGCCAGTCCGCCGGCCAGAATGCCCAGCTCGTCGGAACCACGAAGGTCCGACACTTCGAGGTCACCCAGGCGCGGGCCGACATGGCCGTCCTGCACGTTGTAGGACACGGCGGCGGCGCGCCGGGTGAGGGCAGTCACGCGGCGGATCAGCCCCAGCTCGACGATCAGCCAGGCCAGCGCAATGGCGGCCAGCATGGCGCCCAGGTACCAGGACAGGCGCGTGGCCACGGCGGCCAGGTCCTGCTCCACATCGCGCGGGTGGCCGGTGAAGCTGACGGTGTAGTTGCCCGTGGGCGTGTCCAGAATGTCCTGGCCCGTGGGCACGGCCGGGGTCATGGTGGCGGCGGAGACGCCGGCCGCATCCAGCGGCAGCCAGCTGATCAGGCGCAGCAGCCAGGGTGCCGACGGCGCGGCCTGCACATCCACGCCCTTGAGGGTGATGGCGCTGGCCTCGTCGGCACCCACCTTGCGGATCTGCACGCGCTCGCCCGGCAGCAGGCTGCGCGATATGTCGTTGAGCGAGGCCGCAAGCTGCGCCCCGGGCGTATTGCTGTCGAACAGCGGCGGCTCGGTGTCGCCGGGGGCCAGCATTTCCACGCGCACACGCATGCTGCCCAGGTCTTCGGGCGGCCAGACCGGGCGCACGTCCCTGCGGAACAGGGCTTCGCGGAACAGCTCGACCGGCAGGCGGATGGAGTAGTGCGTGCGGCGCAGGCAGTCGGCTGCAGGGGGCGTCTTGTCATTGCCCGCATTGCCCGCATTGCCCTGCACGCCAGGCGGCAGGTCGCGGCAATGGCCGTTCTGCCAGAGCCAGCCACGGAAATCGCGCACGGGCCGCGCGCGGGCCTCAAGCTGGGGCGTGCCGTTGTCCACAAAGCCGGTGAGCCGGCCGTGCTCGCCGTTGCCGGACTTGTTGCCCTGCTGCGGCATGGCCTCATAGGGCGCGATCCAGCGGTAGGTGCTGCCGCGCATGTCGAGCGTGATGCGGGCGCGGTGCGCCTGGGCGGGCTCGCGCGAGCCGCGCTCGCGCGGTGTCAGCTCGCCTGCGAAGAAGCTGCCCACCAGATAGATGAAGCCGCCTGCGTAGGGATTGTTGCCAATGGCTGCGCACAGCGAGGCGCCATCGGGATACTGCACCGAGCAGCCGGCCATCTCCACGGCCTGCTGGGACTTTTGCGGATCGTCGAAATCGATGGCCGCGTAGGGCAGCAGCAGCGGCGCCAGCGGCGTCACGCCCTGGCCCAGGTGGCCGGCGTTGAGCAGGGCCAGCCGGCCCGAAGGATGGCGCAGCCGCGCCATGACCTCGGCCTGGCTGCGCACAAAGCCGTGCTGGTAGGCCTGCCAGGCGCGTTCCTTCTCGTCCTTGAGCACCACCACGCTCAAGGACACCGTGGCCACGGCCAGCAGCACGAACACGCCGCGCAGCAGAATGCGCTGGCGGAATGCGGCCAGGCCCAGGCGCGGCACTTCCAGCCGGGGCAGCTCCAGCCTGGGGTTGAGCAGGCGCTTCATGTGCGGACGGCGGCGCCGGCCTGGCCCACCCAGCGAAAGCCGCGCATGGGCACGTTCTCTATGCCTTCGAAGCCCGGGTCCACCTCGCGCAGGGCCTCTCGGATGGTGCTCACGTGCTTGCGCACGTTGTCGCGGTTGCGGCCGCTTTTGACCACCTCGAACAGCTCGTCGTAGGACACCACTTCGCCGCTGCGCTGGTGCAGCGTGGCCAGGATGCGCTGGGCCGTCAGCGGCAGGTTGATGCGCTCGCCGCGCCAGGTGGGCGTGCGCTGCCACAGCGGGTCCAGCACCAGGGCGTCGCCTGCGGGCGCTGCGGCGGCCTGCGCGGCCACAGGCGCCGCGCGCTGCGTGGTGCGCAGGATGTCCAGGAAGGTCTCGATGAAGTCCGCCTCCTCGAACGTGGTCTTTTGCAGGTAGTCCCAGGCGTCCAGCGCTTTCATGATGCTGCGGTAGATGGCGGCCGGCATGGCCGAGACCACCAGCACCGGCGTGCCCTGGCCCAGCTTGTTGATGGCGTTGATCAGGGCCACGCCCGCATGGCGCTCGCGGCCCAGCTCGATGTCCAGCACCACGGCGTCGTAGTGCTCGCGCGCCAGGGCGGCCTCGGCCTCGTCGCGCGTGAACCACTGGTCGATCACGATGCCGCTGCGCGCACTGCGTATCCATCCCGCCAACTGGTTGCTGGTGGGCAGGTCGTCTTCGATCACGGCGATACGGGTCATGGGGCTGTGCAGGGGTGGGGTCGGGGGAGGCCGCCGTGGCGGTGTTCGCGGGATTATCTCGGCCCTGCGCCGGCCCGGGTGTGAGTTTTTCTTCCGGGGCCGGAGCGTTTGCGCCGCCGGTGTGAGCGCTTTGGTCCGTGCGCTGCGTTGTTGCTTCCGGGGTGGATCCGAACAATCGGTCCTCAATGAGCCACCCCTGTTTCCGGTGCCTCAGAAACAGCCAACAACAGCCAACAACAGCCATCACAGCCGAGAGAGAGAACACCATGAAAGCCACCTGGAACCGCATCATGCAGGCCCTGACGGGCCGCAAGTCCGCCCGCCTGGACGGAGCCGGCCCTGCCGATTCCTCCGAGCCTGCAGCAGACGCTGGCACGCTGCCGGGCAACGCGCCCCGCCGCCAGCCCGTGGACTGGGCAGTCCTGCTGCCCACGGCACGTACCGTGCGCTGGCTGGCCATCGGTGCCGTGGTGGTGGCGGCAGGTCTGGTGGTGGTGCGCAACCCGCCCGTGCAGCACCTGGAGCAGGGCACGCTGGGCGTGCGCCTGAACCAGTTCACGGGCTCGGTCAGCCTGTGGCGCGATGGCAGCGTGTGGGTGGTGCCGGGCCTGCACACGGTGCGCGTGTTCTCCCTGCGCGATCAGAGCTACCGTCCGGAGGCCATGCGCCAGGCCAATGGCAGCGCACCCCTGCAGTCGGTCGAGGGCTTGTCCCTGGGTCTGGACCTGAACGTGCGCTATGCGCTTGATCCCGCATCGCCCGCCGTCAAGGCCGGCAACCTGCCTCTGGACATAGGCGGCGACATCGTGGAGCCCGCCGTGCAGGGCCTGGTCTACAAGGTGTTTGCGCGCTACACCGTGCGCGAAATCTTCTCGACCAAGCGCGCCGAGATCGCCCAGATCATGGAAACGGAACTGCGCACGCGCCTGGCGGCCGACGGCGTCACGCTGCGCAGCATCCAGATCGGCAAGGTGGACCTGCCCGCCGAGTACCGCCGCGGCATGGACAGCCTGCTGGCCGAGGAGCTGGCCTCCGAGAAGATGCGCTACACGCTGGAGCTCAAGGACAAGCGCGTCAAGGAAACCGAGCTGGACGCCAATGCCGACAAGGTGCGCCGCGAAGTGGCCGCCGAAGCCGCCGCACGCGAGCAGGTGATTGCCGCGCGTGCCCAGGAAGAGGCCATGAAGCATGTGCTGCCCTTCAAACAGCGCCAGATCGAGCAGCGCCAGCTGGAGGCCGAGGCCGAGCGCGTGGCCCGCGTTAAAGCCGCCGAGGGCAGCGCCCAGGCCCGCCGCATCGAGGCCAATGGCGAAGCCGATGCGCGCCAGAAGCTGGCCGAGGCCGAGGCCTTCCGCATGGACCGCCTGGGCAAGGTCAACGCCGAGCAGATGGCGCGCGAGGGCACCCTGGTCACGCGCTACCCGCTGCTGATCCAGAAGACGCTGGCCGACAAGCTCTCGGACAAGATCCAGGTCATCATCGCGCCCCCGCCGGCCAACGGCGACTTCATCGGCGCGGCCCTGCTGGGCGGCAGCCGCAATGCACAGGCCGGCGCAGCCTCCGTGGCGGCCGAAGATGCCAACGCAGCCGTTCAGGAGCAATAAGCCATGCTGACCGTATCGACCTTGGCCGCCGCAGCGCTGGCCACCGGCATGGGCAGCGCCATCGTGGTGCAGGACCAGGCCAGCCTGCGCGCCGCGCCGCGCGATGGCGCCCAGCAGCAGGCCAGCCTGTGGCAGGGCGAGGTGCTGGAGATCAGGGGCGAACGCCTGGACTACCTCCAGGTCTGGGACCACAAGCGCGAGCGCGGCGGCTTCATCCGCGCAGGCGATGTGCGCCGCGTGGCCATGACCGAGGCCGATGCCCCCGCCTTGCTGGCCGTGCTGCGCTTCGTGCAGGACACGCCCGGTGCCGAGGCGCTGGGCATCGGCCTTGCGGCCGCCTACCTGCAGGCCGCGCCCGCCAGGACCCTGGCCGGCGCCGAAGGCGCGCAGGCCTTCGACGCACTGGGCGGCTTTGCCGACCGGCTGGCGCGGCGCGCCTCCGCCGCTGCGCCCGGCAAGGCCTCGGGCGCCACGCTGTCGGCCCACCTGGATGTGGCCAACGGCTACGGCCTGCGCTTTGCGACCTATGAGGTCGAAGGCCGCATGCAGGTCTGCTATGAAGGCGAATTCTTCCGCCGCGTGCTGGCCATGCCCGCCGCCGACGCGCCGCAGCGCGCCCGCGCCGCCCTGGCGCTGACACGGTCCGAATGCGTGGACCCCGATCTGCCGGCCCATGAGCGCGCCCGCATGCATGCCTGGCAGGCCGATGTGCTGGAGCGCGTGGACGTGACCGGCCTGCCGCCCTACCTGCGCGGCCGCGTGCAGATGCGCCGCGCCAGCGTGTGGGCGGCGCTGGCCTTTCAGCAGGCGCGCAAGAGCATGGCCGACCCTGCCGTGGCGGCATCGGCCGCCCGGGCGCTGGCCGAGTTCACGGGCGTCAGCAAGTCCGAGCTGCCCGATGAAGACCAGAGCGCCTACAACGACGCGGCCATGCGGGTGAGCGCCGTGCGCTGGGCGCTGTCGCCTGTTGCTGCTGCGGCTCCTGCTGCCGGCGCCCGCCCGACGCTGCTCACCGAGCCCGGTGCTGCCGGCGAAACCTGCGTGCTGCTGGTGGACGCCCAGCACGGCGCCAAGGCCCCGCTGCTGCGCCGCTGCACTTATGGCGTGGTGTGGGCTGCATCGGCCAGCACCAACCGCGAGGGCACGGCCGTGGCCCTGGCCGTGCAGCCGCTGGAAGGCTGGCGCGAACTGTGGGTGCTGCGCAAGACCGAAGGCGGCTGGCTGGCCGACGTGCTGCCCCCGGCCGCCACCGCCCCGGAGACCGGCGTGGCCGAATGGGCGGGCTGGGTGCCTGGCGGCCAGCTGATGCTGGTGGCGCGCGAGGCCCGTGGCCAGGGCCGCTACCGCAAGAGCTTCGAAGTGGTGCGGCTGGACGGCCTGGCCACCGAGCGCGTGACCGGCGATGTATCGGCCCTGCCGCTGTTCCAGCGCTGGCAGGACCCGGCCTGGAAGCGCCAGTCCCTGAGCCTGCGCTGAAGCAAAAAAAAGCCTGCACCGGTGGGGTGCAGGCTCGTCTCCAACGATGCCTGGAGCGTTGCCAGGCGACTCCTCTAGGAACTCCTTGTTCGCCTTCCAGCGGTGCTGGCCGGCGAATCCAAGCGGCGATTCTACGAGTGAAGCCGGGGCCGTGCGGCCGAGTCATCTGATAAATGATGTCTTATAGAGGACTGTGGTGGTGCAGTCGCCTGGGGGACAGTCGGGGGCGCGTCTACAGGCAGTTCAAGTGATTGTTCTGCATAGGTATTTTCAATTTTCATGAAATTCTGAAAATTGTGATGCCCTGCAAAGACCATGCATGCCGCTTTGGTTATCCGGGCCTGTGCGGTGGCGAGCCGGGTGGATGCGCATCAAGCTTGTGTAAGCCTGTCTTGCTATATCTTCAGGTTTCGCCAGCCTGCGGCGGCAGGCGGGCATCTCACCAGAAAACCCAGCGAACCGGAGACCACGATGACCCACATTTACGACCAGCATCTGGAGCGCAACAGCGCCAACCATGCGCCGCTCAGCCCCTTGGGCTTCATCGCCCGCACGGCCGAGGTCTATCCCGAGCGGCTGGCCGTGGTCCACGGCACGCTGCGCCGCAACTGGGGCGAGACCTATGCGCGCTGCCGCCAGCTGGCCAGCAGCCTGCACAAGGCGGGCGTGGGCAAGAACGACACCGTGGCCGTGATGCTGCCCAATACGCCGCCCATGGTGGAGGCGCATTTCGGCGTGCCCATGGCGGGGGCCGTGCTCAATGCGCTGAACACGCGGCTGGATGCGGAAACCATTGCCTTCATGCTGGACCACGGCGAGGCCAAGGTGCTGATCGTGGACCCGGAGTTCACGGGCGTGGTGGCGAAGGCGCTGAAGCTGCGCCAGCGCAGCGCGCCGCTGCTGGTGATCCAGGTCGAGGACGCGCTGTACGGCCCGGCCGCCGAGCAGGTGGGCAGCCTGGACTACGACGATTTCGTGGCCGGCGGCGATGCCGGTTTCGACTGGCAGCTGCCCGCCGACGAGTGGGACGCCATTGCGCTGAACTACACCAGCGGCACCACGGGCAATCCCAAGGGCGTGGTCTACCACCACCGGGGTGCGGCCATCAATGCCATCAGCAATGTGCTGGAGTGGGACATGCCCAAGCACGCCGTCTACCTGTGGACCCTGCCCATGTTCCATTGCAACGGCTGGTGCTTTCCGTGGACGGTGGCGGCACGCGCCGGCGTCAACGTCTGCCTGCGCCGGGTGGAGGCGCAGGCCATCTTCGATGCCATCCGCAACCACGGCGTCACGCATTACTGCGGCGCGCCCATCGTGCACTGCCTGCTGGTCAATGCGCCGGCCGCCATGAAGGAGGGAGTGCCCGCCGGGGTCAAGGCCATGGTGGCGGGCGCCGCACCACCGGCGTCGATGATCGAGGGCATGGAACAGCTGGGCTTCGACATCACCCATGTCTACGGCCTGACCGAGGTCTACGGCCCGGCCACGGTCTGCGCCAAGCACGCAGCCTGGGATGCGCTGGACATCGGCGAACGCGCGCGCCTCAATTCCCGCCAGGGCGTGCGCTACCACCTGCAGCGCTCGGCCAGCGTGCTTGATCCCGAGACCATGGAGCCCGTGCCCCATGACGGCCAGACCATGGGCGAGATCATGTTCCAGGGCAACATCGCCATGAAGGGCTACCTGAAGAACCCGCAGGCCACGGACGAGGCCTTCCGCGGCGGCTGGTTCCACACGGGCGACCTGGCCGTGCAGCATCCGGACGGCTATATACAGATCAAGGACCGCAGCAAGGACATCATCATCTCGGGCGGGGAGAACATCTCGTCCATCGAGGTCGAGGACGTGCTCTACCGCCACCCGGCCGTGCTGGCCGCCGCCGTGGTGGCCAAGCCCGATCCCAAGTGGGGCGAGACGCCCTGCGCCTTCATCGAGCTGAAGGCCGGCGCGCAGACCACGGCCGAAGACATCGTGGCCCACTGCAAGAAGCACCTGGCCGGCTACAAGGTGCCGCGCGCCGTGGTCTTTGGCGAGCTGCCCAAGACCAGCACGGGCAAGATCCAGAAGTTCGAGCTGCGCCGCCAGGCCGGATCGGTCCAGGCCATCACGGGCTGATGGCCGGGCCGCGGCGCGGGCAGCGGCTCAGTGTCCGGCCGTCTTGGAAAACAGCTGGATGACCAGCACGCCCGCCACGATCAGGCCCATGCCCGCCAGCGCGGGCAGGTCCAGCGTCTGGCCCTGCCAGAGCCATCCGACCAGGGAGATCAGCACGATGCCCGCGCCGGACCAGATCGCATAGGCCACGCCCGTGGGCACGGTGCGCAGCGTCAGCGACAGGAAGTAGAAGGCCAGCGCGTAGCCCAGGACCGTGACCACGCTGGGCCACAGCCGCGTGAAGCCTTCGGACTGCTTGAGGCAGGACGTGGCCGCCACCTCGGCGACGATGGCCAGGCCCAGGTACAGGTAGTTGGACGCCATGCTCAGATGGACGCGTAGCTGCCCGTGCCCTCGGGCCAGCGCGTGAGCACGTCGAAGCCCGTGTCGGTCACCACCACCATGTGCTCCCACTGGGCGGACAGCGACTTGTCGTTGGTGATCACCGTCCAGCCGTCGGCCAGTTCGCGCGTGGCCGCCTTGCCGGCGTTGAGCATGGGCTCGATGGTGAAGATCATGCCGGCCTCCAGCACCATGCCCTGGCCAGGCTGGCCGTAATGCAGCACCTGGGGGTCGTCGTGGTAGACCTTGCCGATGCCGTGGCCGCAGTACTCGCGCACCACGCTGAAGCGCTCGCGCTGGGCCACGGTCTGGATGGCATGGCCGATGTCGCCCAGCGTGGCGCCGGGGCGCACGGCGCGGATGCCGGCCAGCAGGGCCTCGTAGGTGGTCTCCACCAGGCGGCGCGCCTGGTTGGAGGGCTGGCCCACGTAGTACATGCGGCTGGTGTCGCCGATCCAGCCCTCGGGCGTGGTCACGGCCACATCGACATTGAGGATGTCGCCCTCGCGCAGGATCTGCCGGGCGTCGGGGATGCCGTGGCAGACCACGTGGTTGGGCGAGGTGCAGACCGTCTTCGGAAAGCCGTGGTAGCCCACGTTGGTTGGCACGCAGCGCAGTTCATCGACGATGAAGTCATGGCAGAGCTTGTCCAGGTGCTCGGTGCTGACGCCCGGCTGCACGTGGGGCACCAGCATCTGCAGGACACGGGCGGCCAGGCCACCGGCCTTGCGTGATTGCCCGATATCGAGGGCGTCGTGCAGCGGAACGCTGCGCAGCTTGGCGCCCCTCATTGCAGGCCTCCCGACAGGCGCACGGGGCGCGGGCGGCGTGCTGCCGTATCGGCGGGAGCCGGTGCCGCCTCGGGCTCGCCCAGCTTCAGCGTGGCCGCGGCCTCTTGCAGCAGCAGGGCGCAGATGCCTGCGTAGTCGAGATGGGGATGGTGTTCGGCCAGCTGGCCGACACGCAGCCAATGCTCGGCCTGGGCGTTGATGGATCGACCCAGGGCCGCGCTGGACAGGCGGATCTGGTCGTGCAATTGGTCGGATATTTTGACGATTCCCATGGGGTGGCGATCATACGGGGAATATACGTTTCGTATATTGACAATCGCAAATCGCGGGCCCGGCGGCGGGGCATTCGTGCAGGCCTGCAGATGCAGGCCGTCATGTCGTCGTCCATGCTGCGTGACGGACAGGGCGGATGCTCTTGTGTTGATAGCGCAATGATCACGTCCGGCTGGCCATCCGGCAGGGATGATGTTTTTCCTGCAGCGCGGTCCTGTACAAGACTGGGCCTTGCGCGATCGGAGGTCTTCTATCAGATATCTGTTGCAGATCTGGGGCTTACCCCTAGCAAGTCGCCTGCTACCCAAACTGACAAGAATCAAGACTGTCTGGAAGCGAATGTCCTGCAAGCCGGCGCATGGTGCGGCCGGCCGGGCCTTCCGGCAGGGAGCAGCAATGGGCAAGGAACAAGAAGCGGGTTCGGCAACGGGATCGGGCGGGGCGCGCATCGTCGTCGTGGGCGGTGGCGTGGCGGGGCTGGAGATTGCCACGGCGCTGGGCAAGGGGCGCACGGACGCCATCGGCTCCGTGACCCTGGTGGACAGCGATTCGGCCCATGTCTGGAAGCCCATGCTGCACACCATTGCGGCCGGCACGCGCGACCTGGCCCAGCAGCAGACCACCTACCTGGCCCAGGCCAGCGACGCCAGCTTTGCCTATCAGCCCGGCGAAATGTGCGGCCTGGACCGCGAGGCCCGCGAGGTGCTGCTGGCCCCCATCGAGGCGCCCGATGGCCGCGAGATCGTGCCGGGCCGGCGCATTGCCTACGACCGGCTGGTGATCGCCGTGGGCAGCGGTGCCAATGATTTCGGCACGCCGGGCGTGGACGAGCACTGCTTCATGATCGACTCGCGCCGCAAGGCCGATGCCTTCAACAGCGAGATCCGCCTGCGCATGGTGCGCTGCATGACCAGCGGCGAGCAGCTGCGCGTGGCCATCGTGGGCGGCGGCGCCACGGGCGTGGAGCTGGCGGCCGAGCTGGTGCAGCTGGCCGAGAGCGCCCGCGCCTACGGCGCGCTGGGCGAGGCCGCGCGCTTCGGCATCGTGCTGATCGAGGCCGGGCCGCGCCTGCTGCCCGGTTTTCCTGAAGAGATTTCCGAAGCCACGCGCCTGCGTCTGCAGGCCCTGGGCGTTTCGGTGATCGTCAACGGCCGCGTGCAGTCGGCCAGCGAAGAGGGGTTTGTGCTGGCCAGCGGCGAGTTCGTTCCCGCAGGCCTGCGCGTCTGGGCAGCGGGCGTGAAGGCCCCGGCCTTCCTGGCGCAGCTGGGACTGGAGACCACGCAAGGCAACCAGCTCAAGGTCAACGGCCAGCTGCAGACCAGCGACCCCCATGTCTACGCCGTGGGGGATTGCGCCAGCTTCACCCTGCCCGGTGCCAGCGTGCCGCTGCCGCCCACCGCCCAGGTGGCGCACCAGCAGGCCCGCTATCTGGTGGAGACGCTGCCGCGCCTGCTGAAGGAGCCGGGTTTCCGTCCCGAAGGCTTTGCCTACCGCGACTTTGGCGCCCTGGTGTCATTGGCCCATTACGACGCCTATGGATCGCTGGGCAAATTCGGCCTGTTCAACGGCGGCGTGATCCGCGGGCGCATGGCCATGCTGAGCCACATCATGCTGTACCGCTCGCACCAGGCCCGCATCTACGGCTTTTGGCGCGGTGGGCTGCTGTGGCTGATCGATTTGATGAATTCGCGCCTGCGCCCGTCGATCCGGCTGGACTGAGCGGCCGGGCCGGGCATCAAAGCAGCCCCTCGATGGGCAGCCAGCCCAGCACGCGCAGCATCAGGCGCTTGAATGCACTGCTGCCGGGCTCGGTGGTGGTGGTGAGTGGCTCAGGCGGCGTGCCGCTTTCCGTGGTCCAGCTCAGGCGGCCCTGTGCATCGATCTGCACGTGGTAGGCGGCCGCTGGCAGGCTCAGGTCGAGCATGCGGCTCATCTGCGAAGCCATCTCGGGGCTGTCGATCAGCAGGCCCATCTCGGTGTTGAGGTGGGCCGAGCGCGGGTCGAAGTTGAACGAGCCCACGAAGATGCGCTCGCCATCGACCGCAAAAGTCTTCGCATGCAGGCTGGAGCCCGAGCTGCCGGGGCGGCTGCCCGAACCCACGCCCGCCTTCCCGCCCGACTTCCCGCCCGAGGACGCGGCGGGCGATGGTAGCCCTTGCCGGGGCACGCCTGCATCGGCGGCGGGCGTGTCCGGCTCGCCGATCTGGCGGCGCAGCTCATACAGCTGCACGCCTTCCTCGATCAGCGGGCGCCGGTACCGGGCATAGCCGGCGTGGACCACGGCCACGTCGGTCGCCTCCAGGCTGTTGGTGAGCACGCGCACGGCAATGCCCTGGTGGCGCAGGCCGGCCAGGGCGCGCACACCGGCCTCGGTGGGCACGAAGTAGGGCGAGACCAGGTCCAGCTGGCGCTGCGGCTGGCCGATGGCGGGTGCCAGCTGGGTGATCAGCAGCCCCTGCCTGGGCACCTGGCCCAGCACCTTGGCCGGGTCGTCGCTGACCAGGGTGGTGCGGGCCCATTGCAGTGGCAGGCGGCCGGCCAGCAGCTCTTGCGTGAACGGGCTTTGCGCCACGGCGCGCACATAGGCCTGGGCCTCGGGCCGCTGCACCTCGGTGGCCAGGGCCTCGCTGGCGCGCGCCACCGCATAGTCGGGCAGCGGCGGAAGCAGGCTGGCCACGGGGTAGGCCGAGGCGCTGGCCCAGTACTGGTCGAACGAGTGCGCGATATCGGCCACCACCGGCCCCATGGCGACCACGTCAAGGTCGGCGAACAGCACGCCGTCGGTGGCCGCGAAGTACTCGTCGCCGATGTTGCGTCCACCCACGATGCTGGCCTGGCTGTCGGCCGTGAAGCTCTTGTTGTGCATGCGCCGCTGCGTGCGCGAGAAATCCGTCACATAGCCCAGCGCCTTGGGCGTGCGCTGCGCAAAGGGGTTGAACAGCCGCACCTCGATCTGCGGATGCCGGTCCAGCGCGCTGAGCTGCGTGTCCAGCCCTGCCGTGCCGCCGTCGTCCAGCAGCAGGCGCACGCGCACGCCCCGGTCGGCGGCCTGGCGCAGTTCGTCAAGCAGCAGGTGGCCCGTGGTGTCGTCACGCCAGATGTAGTACTGCACATCCAGCGTGCGCTGGGCCACGCGGGCCAGCAGGGCACGCGCCGCGTAGGCGTTGCGTGCATCGGAAAGCGCGTGGATGCCGGTAAGCCCCGGATGCTGGTCCAGCAGCGGTGCCAGCGCCTGGCCCAGCAGCGTGGCCTGGGCGGCCTCGGGCGGCAGCGCCGTGGATTCGCTGCGGCCAGCCAGCGGCGGCAGGCTGCAGCCTGCCAGCAGCAGGGCCAGGACGAGCGCCTGGGTGGTGGCAAGGGCGCGGCGCAGCAGGGGCATGGTGCGTTCGGTGTTTGCGGTGGTCAGTGCAGCCAGCGGATGAACAGCTGGATCACCGTGGCATTGACGATGTCGACGAAGAAGGCGCCCACCATCGGCACGATGAGAAAGGCCTTGTGCGAGGGGCCGTACTGGTTGGTGATGGCCTGCATGTTGGCCACGGCCGTGGGCGTGGCACCCATGCCGAAACCGCAGTGGCCGGCGGCCAGCACGGCCGCATCGTAGTTGCTGCCCATGATGCGGAAGGTCACCAGCGCGGCATACAGGCCCATGACCAGGGTCTGGGCCGCCAGGATCACCATCAGCGGCGCCGCCAGCCCTGCAAGCTCCCACAGCTTGAGCGACAGCAGGGCCATGGCCAGGTAGATGGACAGCGAGGCATTGCCGAAGACGTCGATGGCCCGGTCGAATACCTGGAAGTGAAAGACATAGTCCAGCGTGTTGCGGATCACGACGCCGCCTGCCAGCGCCCAGACGAAGGTGGGCAGGGAGAACAGGGTGCCGGCGGTGAACTGCGCCATGAACTCGGCAAAGCCCAGGCAGCCTGCGAACAGGGCCAGTGTTTCTATGGCCGCGCTGGTGGTGATCAGGCGCGTCTGCTCGGGGTTCTCGAAGCCGCCGTGGCTTGCACTTTCGCCCAGCGGTGGCTGTTTTTCGGGGGCGGCTGCGGGGTCGTGCACGGCAAGCCTGCGGCGCGTGATCAGGGCCTTGGCCAGCGGGCCGCCGATCAGGCCGCCGATCACCAGTCCGAAGGTGGCACAGGCAATGCCCAGCGTGACCGCACCCTGGATGCCGTACTCGCGCTCGAAAACCTGGCCCCAGGCGCCTGCCGTGCCATGGCCGCCCGTCAGGGTGACGGAGCCTGCGATCAGCCCGAACAGCGGGTCGAGCCCGAGCATCGTGGCCAGGCTCACGCCCACCAGGTCCTGCAGGCCGATGAAGACGGCGACCACGGCCAGGAACAGCAGCAGCGAACGGCCGCCTTCGCGCAGCTTGGCGAAATTGGCGCTCAGCCCGATGGATGAGAAAAACACCAGCATGAAGGCCATTTGCAGCTCGCTGCTGAAGCTGAAGGTGTAGCCCAGGGTCTGGTTGAGCACGAACAGGGCGACGGCGACGACCAGACCGCCGGCCACGGGCTCGGGGATGTTGAATTCGCGCAGCAGGCGCAGGTGCTGCACCAGCCATTTGCCCAGCAAAAGGACGAGGGCGGCGAAGATCAGGGTGTAGTAGGCGCTGAAAGTCAGGTGCATGGCTTCCGTGTTCTGGTGGGCGGGGCAAGGCAGCTCACCATACGATAGGCGGCATGCCGGGTGGCGATGTCAGGATAGCCACTGATTCCGAGGCCTGCTGAAAGTGCCCTTCGGTCGTGCCCTGTGTCAGTGCCCTGTCAGCTGGCTACGGGGCCGGGCCGCCTGTCCTCGACGGTGAAGCGGGCCAGCGTGTAGATGCGGCTGTCGGCGCGCATGGGGTTGGCCACGGCACGCAGCTCGCTGGTCCAGCGTTCGGGCGTGATGTCTGCCAGGCCATAGCCGCGTTCCTCGCAGCGTGCGTACAGCACCTGCGGGTTGTGGGCGACGATGGCATCGACCTTGGCCTGTGTGGTGCCGCTGCGCGAGGTGATCGAGGTGCTGCAGAACTCGCTGGCCACGATGGGGTTGCGCCGTTCGGGCGCGGCCTCGGGATCGGCATGCACGGCACAGACGTAGTTCTGGTGCAGGTCGCCGCCCAGCAGCACGCTGTTGCGCGGCGTGGGCTGGGCGCCCGGCGTGAGGTGGCGCACCAGGCGCTGGCGCGCGGCCGGGTAGCCGTCCCAGCTGTCCGTGGCCTGCGATCCCGAGGGCGGCCGGTGCGCCGACAGCAGGGTGGGCTGGGCCAGGATGCTCCAGCGCGGCCCCTCGCTGCCCTGGTGGCGTGCGTCCTCGGCCAGTTGGCGGTACAGCCACTGCTCCTGGGTCCAGCCCAGGAAGCTGCGCGCCGTGTCCGACAGGGCGGCACATTGCGCAGGGCGCACGCTGCCCTTGTCTGCCTCGCCCTCGATGCGGCAGGCCTGGGCGCTGCGGTACTGGCGGCCGTCCAGCAGATGCAGCCGGGCCAGCCGGCCCCATTGCAGGCTGCGGTACAGCTGCAGGCCGCCGCCGCCATGCGATGCCCCGGCGCCCGTCAGCGCGCTGGCACGCAGCGGCATGTTTTCGTAGAAGGCCTGCCAGGCGGCCATGCGCCGGGCCAGGAAACGCGCGGCATCGCCCTGGCCCTGGTCGCCCGCGTAGTTGTTCTCTACCTCATGGTCGTCCCAGCCCACGGACCAGTTGCACAGGGCATGCGCGGCCTGCAGCAGCGGGTCGCTCTTGTGCAGGGCGTAGCGGTCGCGGTAGTCCTGCAGGGTCTGCGCGGCGCGCAGGCTGTGCGTGCGGGCCAGGCCCAACGTCATGGCGGGCGTGGCGTATTCGTAGATGTAGTCGCCCAGGAAGATCACCAGGTCCGGCGCATCCTGCACCACCTGGCGCCAGGCCGCGTAGTAGCCGTGCTCCCAGCGCTGGCAGGAGGCATAGGCCAGGCGCAGGCGCTGCGGCATGCTGCCGGGGGCGGGCGCCGTGCGGCAGCGGCCCGTGCCGCTGACCGCCTGTCCCAGCATGAAGCGGTAGTGGTACCAGCGGTCGGGCGCCAGTCCTCCCACCTGCACATGCACGCCGTGGCCCCATTCAGGCTGGGCCATGGCCTCGCCGCTGCGCACGATCTGGCGGAACAGCGGGTCGTGCGCCAGCTCCCAGCGGATCTTGAGCGCAGGCATGGCCGTGGTGTCGGTCTCGCCCAGCTGGGCCAGCGGTGGCGTCAGCCGCGTCCACAGCAGCACGTTGTCGGGTTCGGGGTCGCCGCTGGCCACGCCCAGCGTGAAAGGGTTGTGCGCAGGCCGCTCGCCCAGCCGGGCCCAGGCAGGCAACTGGCCCAGCGCCGTGGCCAGGCCCGAGCCGACCAGAAACTGGCGCCGCGGTGCAGGGACGGAGGCGCTGAAGGGCAGGTGCATGGCGGTTCGGGGCAGGTGGCGCAAAAAAGCGGGGAAAGACGGGGCGTGGCCCTGGGTGGATCAAAGGCCGGCGCCTGCATTTCCAACTGGCTGCCATTGTGCGCCTGATGCCGTGGCAATGCAGTGTTTGCCGCGCTCCTTGGCCTGCAGCATGGCGGTGTCGGCGCGGCGCAGCACGTCCATGCCGTTTTCGTGGCTTTGCAACTGGGCCACGCCCGCGCTGAAGCTCAGGGGCCGGGGTGCGGGCTGGCCTGGGGGCTGAGCAGATGGGGGCAAAGGCGCCAGCTCCAGCAACTGCAGAAGGCGCTGCAGCGCCTGGGCGCCCGCCGTCTCCGGGGTCTGCGGCAGCAGCAGCACGAAGGCCTGGCCTTCATAGCGGCCCACCACGTCTTCCGGGCGCAGCCCTTGGCGCGCCAACTGGGCCACATGCACCAGCGCCGCATCGCCCATGGCATGCCCCAGCTCGGCATTGAGGGCCTGCATGCCGTCCATGTCAACCAGGGCAACGCTCAGCGGCTGGCCATGGCGCTGTGCGCGTGCCACTTCGCGGTCCAGCGCCTCGCTCACGCCCAGGCGGTTGAGCTGGCCGGTCAGCGGGTCGTGGCGTGCGCGGCGCGCGGCCTCGTCCAGCTCCTGCTGCAGTGTTTCGATGCGGGCCTCGCAGGCATCGACATGGGCGCGCAGCGCCTGCAGCTCCTCCTGGGCCACGCGGCTGCCGGCGGCCATGGTGCGCGTGGCCTCCAGCACCTGCTGCAGCAGCGGGGCTGCGTCTTCCAGGCGCTGGATGCCGTCCAGCTGGCGTGCCGCCTCTTCCATGCGGGCGCCCAGCGTTTCGTTGCTGCTCGTGATCTGCGCCAGATGCTGGACGAAGCCGCCCAGCATGTCCCTGAGCGCCTGCTGCGCGGCGGCCATGCCGTCCTGCAACTGCAGGCGCCGGTGGATCACGGTCTGCAGCTCGCGCCGTGCATCGGCCAGAGGCGCGGGCGACAGCGGCGGGGTGATGGCCTGCTCGATGGCCGTGAGCTGCTGCACCAGCCAGCTGCCATGCGTGGGGTCCTGGGCCAGGTGCTGCACCAGGGTCTGCAGCAACTCCTGCATCAACTGCAGGACCTGAAGCTGGTCGGCGATGGCGAACGACAGCTGGTAGTGCTGGTCGTGCAGGCGCCGCGCCAGGGCCTTGGCATCCACGGGCGGCGATTGCAGCTGCTCCATCAGTTGCTGGTGCAGTTGCCCGGTTTTGGTGTCCTGGGTGTCCAGCAGCGTGGACAAGGCCTCGAAGCGCCGCGCCAACTGCTGGGTCAGGTCGTCGGGCAGGGCCTGGACGGGCGGCGGCACGGGCAGCTCCACGGGCCGGGCCTCATGGGCGGGCGGCTGCAGGGCCGCGTTGGCATAGGCGGTGATGACCTGCTGCAGCCCTTGCCAGTCGCTGCGCTCTATGGCGGCGCCCAACTGGTCGCGCAGGCGCTTCTGTCCGGGCGTCTGCGCAGGCAGCAGCGCGTGGACGTGGCGCAGCGGGCCCTGGGGAAAGCTGGCGGGGCCGGGCTCGCCGGCCGCCTGTTCATAAAGGCGGGTGTAGTTTTCCGGGGTGGGCGGCAGGCGGTTCAGCGCCAGTTGCCGCAGGGTTTCGCGTGCCAGTTCGGAAGCGGAGCGCTCGGCCATGGGTGGGCAGTTGTTTCAGAATGCAATGCCCTCCAGTGTGGCATGGCCAGCGCCCGGTTCACTGCTCGTTGACCATCACCAGCTTGCCCTGCACCTGGCGCGATCCCATGCGCGCATAGGCGGCGTGCAGCTCGGCCATGGGCATGGTGCGGTCGATCACGGGCTTGATCTTTCCCTGGCCGTACCACTGCGCCAGCTCCTGCATCATGGCCGCATTGGCCTTGGGCTCGCGCCGGGAGAACTCGCCCCAGAAGACGCCCACCAGCGATGCGCCCTTGAGCAGCGGCAGGTTCAGCGGCAGGGCAGGAATCGGGCCTGCGGCAAAGCCCACGATCAGATAACGGCCGCGCCAGGCGATGGAGCGGAAGGCCGGCTCGGCGAAGTCGCCGCCCACGGGGTCGTAGACCACGTCGGGGCCCTTGCCGTTGGTGGCTTCCTTGATGGCGGCGCGCAGATCGCCCTGGCTGTAGTTGATGGTGGCATCGGCGCCCTGTGCCTTGCACAGTGCGCATTTCTCGTCGGTGGAGGCCGCTGCGATCACACGCGCACCCGCCGCCTTGGCGATCTGGATGGCGGCCGTGCCCACGCCGCCCGCTGCGCCCAGCACCAGCACGGTCTCGCCCGCGCGCAGCTGGCCGCGGTCGATCAGCGCATGGTGCGAGGTGGCATAGGTCATGATGAAGGCCGCAGCATCGACGAAGCTGAAACCGTCTGGCAGCGGCATGCACAGCGCGGCCGGCGCCAGCGTATGGGTGCCGAAGCCACCCGTGCCCGACAGGCAGGCCACGCGCTGGCCCACGGCCAGGTGGCTCACGCCCTCACCCACGGCCTGGACCACGCCCGCGTATTCCGAGCCCGGCACGAACGGCAGCTCAGGCTTCATCTGGTACTTGTTCTGCACGATCAGCAGATCGGGAAAGTTCAGGCTGGCCGCCTTCACTTCGAGCAGTACCTGCCCCGGGCCCGGCGTGGGCGTGGGCAGCTGCGTCCACTGCAGTTGATCGACGCCTGTGGGCGTGGTGCAAAGCCAAGCGTGCATGGTGGTTGTCTCCTGTGATTGAATGCCTGGCCGATGATAGGAGTGTGGTGGGAATGCCTCCTGTCCCTCGGGCGACGAGACGCCCGCCTACAATCGCCCGCAATCCCTGCTGTATCCATGAAGATTCTCATTTGTAACGACGACGGCTACCAGGCGCCCGGCATCCAGGCCCTGTACGAGGCGCTGCGCACGGTGGCAGACGTCGAGGTGGTGGCACCGGAGCACAACAACAGTGCCAAGTCCAACGCCCTGACGCTGAACGCGCCGCTGTATGTGCACCAGGCCCACAACGGCTTTCGCTATGTCAATGGCACGCCTGCGGACTGCGTGCACATCGCCCTGACCGGCCTGCTGGGCTACCGGCCCGACCTGGTGGTCTCGGGCATCAACAACGGCGCCAACATGGGCGACGACACCATCTATTCCGGCACCGTGGGCGCCGCCATGGAGGGCTTTCTGTTCGGCATTCCCTCCATTGCCTTCTCGCAGGTGGACAAGGGCTGGTCCGAGATCGAGGCCGCTGCCGCCGCCGCGCGCCAGCTGGTCATGGACATGCAATCGCAGGAACTGATCGGCCTGTCACCCTGGCTGCTCAACGTGAACATTCCCAACATGCCCTTGTCCGCGCTCAAGCCTCTCAAGCTGTGCCGGCTGGGCCGCCGCCATGCGGCCGAACGCGTCATCACCCAGGAGAGCCCGCGCGGCGAAATGATGTACTGGATAGGCAGCGCAGGCGCGGCCAAGGATGACTCGGAGGGCACGGACTTCCACGCCACGGCGCACGGCCATGTGTCCGTCACGCCGCTGAAGGTGGACCTGACCGACCACGACAACCTGGGCTACTGGGCACAGACGGCGGCCAGGCTGGCGTCGGCCGGCCAGGGCGGGGCGGTGCAACCGTGAGCGAGCGCCGTCCCGGAGTTCCCTCGTGGGTGGCGCGCTCGGTGCAGACCCCTGCGCCGGCCTCGCGCGCGGCGCCTGCGCGCTCTGCGCTGGCGCCGGCCGGTGCCCGTGCCCCGCAACAGCCTTCGGGCATCGGCCTGGACTCGGCCGCCGTGCGCGCGCGCATGGTGCAGCGGCTGGCCGCCACCGGCATACAGTCGCCGGCCGTGCTGGCCGCCATGGGATCGGTGGAGCGCCACCGCTTTGTGGACAGCGCCCTGGTCAACCAGGCCTATGAAGACACCAGTCTGCCCATTGGCCTGGGCCAGACGATCTCCAAGCCCAGCGTGGTCGCCCGCATGACCGAGCTGCTGCTGGGTTCGGAGGCCGCGAAGTCGGGCCTGGGCCGCGTGCTGGAAATCGGCACGGGCTGCGGCTACCAGGCGGCGGTGCTGGCCCGCGTGGCACGCGAGGTCTATTCGATCGAGCGCCTGCGCGGCCTGCACGAGAAGGCACGCAGCAACCTGCGTCCCTGGCGGCTGACCAATGTCCATCTGATCTTTGGAGACGGCATGGAAGGCTATGGCAGCGGCGCGCCGTATGCGGGCATCATCTCGGCCGCTGGCGGCGAGAGCATGCCCTCGGCCTGGTGCGACCAGCTGGCCGTGGGCGGGCGGCTTGTCGCGCCCATGGTGGTTACGGGTGGTAAGCAGGCACTGCTGGTGATTGACAAGAGTTCACACGGGTTTACGCAGTCGATTTTGGAGGCCGTGAACTTTGTCCCCCTAAAATCGGGCATCGCCTAGAAGGGAATAACTTATGTTGGTATCGCGAAGTCTTGGGGCTTGGGGAACGGTGGTGCTGGCCGGCATGGTTCTGGCAGGCTGCACATCCCAAGTGAACAGGGCTCCCGTGGAGGACCGTGGAACGACCACCACCTCCTCCACCTCTTCCTCGCCATCGGCAGCCGTCAAGCCGCTGCCCGGCGTCGAAAACGCCGGCAAGCCCGGCTACTACACGATCAAGCCCGGTGACACGCTGATCCGCATCGGCCTGGAAACCGGCCAGAGCTGGAAGGACATCGCGCGCTGGAACAATCTGGAGAACCCCAACCTGATCGAAGTCGGTCAGGTGGTGCGCGTCGTGCCGCCGACCAGCTCGGACAGCGTCGGCACGCGCCCCTCGTCCACTGCGTCCTCCACGCCCAGCGGCTCGCCCGTGGTGGCAACGCCGCTGCCGCCCGTGGCATCGTCGGGCGGCTCCACGGCAACGCCTGCACCCGCACCGACCCCGGCACCCGCCCCTGCACCCGCAGCCGGCAAGGGCGCCGACGATGTGGACTTCATCTGGCCTGCATCGGGCAGCCTGATCGCCGGTTTTGACGAGGCGCGCAACAAGGGTTACGACATCGCAGGCAAGGCCGGCGATCCCGTGATGGCCGCTGCCGATGGCCGCGTGGTCTATGCCGGCGCCGGCCTGCGTGGCTATGGCAACCTGATCATCCTCAAGCACAACAACACCTACCTCACGGCCTACGCGCACAACCAGACGCTGCTGGTCAAGGAAGACCAGACCGTGCGCAAGGGCCAGAAGATCGCCGAGATGGGCAGCACCGACGCGGACCGCGTGAAGCTGCACTTCGAGGTGCGTCGCCAGGGCAAGCCTGTCGATCCTTCGCGCTACCTGCCTTCGCGCTGATGAGCCGCAGCACCAGGCAAACCGGACAAGCCCCTGCCCCGCAGGGGCTTGTTTCTTCTGTGCCCGGCGAATCGCCGTGGGAGCCGGTCGAGGACGAGGCCGAGGGCGGCGAGGTCGAGGCCGCCGCAGCCGAGCTGCGCGAGATCACCGTGCCGCCGGCCCAGCACGGCCTGCGCGCCGACAAGGTGCTGGCCGAATGCGTGGCCGAGTTCTCCCGCAGCTATCTGCAGCAACTGCTGGCGCAGGGCGCGGTCACGCTCAATGGGCGTGTGCTGGTCAAGCCGGCCACCAAGGTGGCCGCCGGCGACCGGATGGTGCTGGAGATGCGGCCCACGCAGCAGAGCATGGCCTTCCAGCCCGAAGACATGGCGCTGGACGTGGTGTATGAGGACGAGCACTTGCTGGTCGTCAACAAGCCGGCTGGCCTGGTCGTGCACCCGGCCCCGGGCAATTGGACGGGAACCCTGCTCAACGGCCTGCTGGGGCGCGACCCCAAGGCGCGGGAGGTGCCGCGCGCCGGCATCGTCCACCGCCTGGACAAGGACACCAGCGGGCTCATGGTGGTGGCGCGCAGCCGCGCCGCCATGGACGCGCTGGTGGCCATGATCGCCGCGCGCGATGTCAGCCGCCAGTACCTGGCGCTGGCGCACAAGGCCTGGGGCCCGCGCAAGCGCCGCGAGGTCGATGCGCCCATCGGCCGCGACCCGCGCAACCGCCTGCGCATGGCTGTGGTCGACCTGGCGCAGCATGCGGGCAAGACCGCGCGCACCGACATCGACCTGCTGGCCGGAAACGAGGAAGTCAGCCTGGTGCGCTGCACGCTGCACACGGGCCGCACCCACCAGATCCGCGTGCACATGGCATCGCTGGGCCACCCGCTGGTGGCCGATGCCGTCTACGGCGGCAAGGAGGCTGGCGGCATGGCGCGCCAGGCGCTGCACGCCTTCCGGCTGGCCTTCACCCATCCCATGACAGGCCAGGCCCTGGTGCTGCGCGCGCCGCTGCCGCCCGATATGGCACAGGCGCTGGAAAATTGGGGGCTGAGCTACAATCCCGCCGAAAGCCTCTGACCATCTCTCGCATGGCATCCGTGGAGCGCTTGCTTCCTCTTCTTTGATTCGGCGCACCCTGGCTGCCACCTCTGGTGGCTCGCGCGCCTTTGTTCCCGAGACGCTGAGCCATGAATACGGTAGATGCCAAGCGGGTCCTGGAAACTGCATTGATCTGTGCGCCGCAGCCTGTCACGCTGCGTGAGCTGCGCTCGCTGTTCGATGACGTGCTGGGCTCCGACACGCTGAAGGACCTGCTGCTGGACCTGCAGAAAGACTGGGCGCAAAAGGGTGTGGAGCTGGTGCAGGTGGCGTCTGGATGGCGCTTCCAGAGCCGGCCCGAGATGCGGGTCTATCTGGACCGGCTGCATCCCGAAAAGCCGCCACGCTACACCCGTGCGACCCTGGAGACGCTGGCGATCATCGCCTACCGCCAGCCAGTGACGCGCGGCGACATCGAGGACATACGCGGCGTGACGGTCAACAGCCTGCTGATCAAGCAACTGGAAGACCGGGGATGGATCGAGGTCATTGGCCACCGGGAAACCGTGGGCCGGCCCTCTTTGTTCGCCACCACGCGCCAGTTTCTGGACGACCTGGGCCTGCAGTCGCTGGACCAGTTGCCCATGCTCGAGGAGCCCGAATCCCAGCAAAGCCTGTTCAAGGCGCTGGAAGAGTCGGGTGCGCAGGAATTGGCAGCGGACGAGGCCGCGCCAGCCGGTGACGCTCCCTTGCCCGAAGAGCCCCAGGGCGAGACAGATGCCACGGAATCGGACGGGGCAGATGCCGCAATGGCAGCAGATACGGCTCAAGCAGATACAGCAGACCTGGCGGATGCGGCAGACGCAGCGGATGCGGCAGAGGCAACAGACGCAACGGATACAGCGGATACAACGGATACGGACGGCACTGCAAAGCAGGCCGAAGAAGGAAAGCCATGACGGGTAGTGATATCTCCAAAGACCAGGACGCCCAGCCGGCGTCCGATGAGGCCGGCGCGCAGCGCAAGGCCCGCCCTGCGCGCACGCGCGCTCCCAAGGCCGGGGCGCGGCCCGGCGCCAAGCCTGTGCGCAAGCCGCGTCCGGCCGCCGAGGCGGTGCATGCCGAAGACACCGTGCAAGAGCTGGTGACGGCTGACGCATCAGAGTCAAGCGACTCAGGGTCTGTCGAAGGCTACGGTTTTGCGGATGTCATCTCGGGCGAGCTCGACGCTGCCGAAGAGCGCGACGATGCCGCGCCTGCCAAGCGCGTGCTGCTGCCCCAGGTCGATTCGCCCAAGCTGCACAAGGTGCTGGCCCAGGCCGGGCTGGGATCGCGACTCGAAATGGAGCAGCTCATTCTTGAAGGCCGCATCTCGGTCAACAACGAGCCTGCCCACGTGGGCCAGCGCATCCAGTTCGGCGACCAGATCAAGGTCAATGGCCAGCCCATCCGCTTTCGCATCGACCCGCCGCCGGCACGTGTCATCGCCTATCACAAGCCCGTGGGCGAGGTCGTCACGCATGACGATCCGCAAAACCGTCCCACGGTGTTCCGCAAGCTGCCTCGCCTGCAGCATGGCAAATGGCAATCGGTGGGCCGCCTGGACCTGAACACCGAAGGCCTGCTGCTGTTCACCAGCTCGGGCGAGCTGGCCAACTCCCTGATGCACCCGCGCTTCGGCTTGGAGCGCGAATACGCAGCCCGTGTGCTGGGTGCGCTCAGCAAGGAAGAAAAGCAGCGCCTGACCGACGGCGTGCAGCTGGAAGACGGCGTGGCCGCCTTCGGCTCCATTGAGGACGGCGGTGGTGAAGGCGCCAACTGCTGGTACCGCGTGACCATTTCCGAAGGCCGCAACCGCGAAGTGCGCCGCATGTTCGAGGCGGTGGGCCATGCCGTGAGCCGGCTGATCCGCATCCGCTACGGCGCCATGGTGCTGCCGCGCGGCCTCAAGCGCGGCGCCTGGGTGGAGCTGGACCAGGCCGATATCCAGTCCCTGGCTTCGGCAGCCGGCATGCAGGCGCGTGCGCCCGCTGCACCCAAGCCCCCGGCCGGAGGCCGCCGTGGTGGCCCGGCCGACCGCAACACCGTTCGCCGCGAAGGCGGCGGCCGCTACTTCGACGGCAATCGCCCGGCGCCCAACGCCATGCTCGACGGCCCGCGTGCCAAGCCTGCCGCCAAGGGCGGCAAGGCTGACGGCGGCCAGGGACAGGGCAAGGGGCAGGGCGGCGCAGGCGGGCGGGGCAAGGGCGGCGGCAGCCAGCAGCCCGATCCGATGCGTACATCGGTGGGCTACATCGGCTCCGACAGCCTGTCGCGTGCACGCCAGAACGCCAAGCGCAAGCCGGGAGGACGCCGCTGAAAGGCGGCCGGGCCGTCCGCCTTCTGGTTCATCCAGAGGTGGTCGGCCCGCCCTGTAAGCCTGCCATTTGGCAGCACCATGTCATCAAGGACTTTGATGGCACAGCTAGAATCAACGGTTTTGTCCAATTGACAAAAATCCATAGTAACCCTGATTAGGAACCATTCAAATGGCCATCGAACGCACTCTTTCCATCATCAAGCCCGACGCCGTTGCCAAGAACGTGATCGGCCAGATCTACGCACGCTTCGAAGGCGCTGGCCTGAAGGTCATCGCTGCCAAGATGGTGCACCTGTCGCGCGGCGAAGCCGAGCAGTTCTACGGCGTCCACAAGGAGCGTCCTTTCTTCAAGGACCTGGTGGACTTCATGGTCTCCGGCCCCGTGATGATCCAGGCTCTGGAAGGCGAGAACGCCATCCTGAAGAACCGCGAACTGATGGGCGCCACCGACCCCAAGAAGGCTGAGAAGGGCACGATCCGCGCCGACTTCGCCGACAGCATCGACGCCAACGCCGTGCACGGCTCTGACGCCGCTGAAACTGCAGCCGTGGAAGTGGCTTTCTTCTTCCCCGGCATGAACGTCTACTCGCGCTAATCCCCGCGTCTTCCGCGGCCGTCATGGTCTGTCCGGTGCAGGCCGTGCCTGCCGCGGAAGAGCCGAGAGCGGCGTGGCACCGGCCTGCCGACATGAATACCAATTTGCTAGATTTTGATCTCGACGGACTTGCCGCTTACTGCGAGCAACTCGGCGAGAAGCGTTTCCGAGCGACGCAGCTGTTCCGCTGGATCCACCAGCGAGGCGCCAGCGACTTCGACCAGATGAGCGATCTGGCCAAGTCCCTGCGCGAAAAGCTCAAGGCGTGTGCCCACATCACGGCCCTGCCGGTTCTGACCGAGCATGTGTCTGCCGATGGAACAGTCAAGTGGCTGTTCGACGTGGGAGGCGGCGATGCCGTCGAAGCCGTTTTCATTCCCGAAGATGACCGGGGCACGCTGTGCGTGTCGTCCCAGGCGGGCTGCGCCGTGGGCTGCCGCTTCTGCTCCACGGGTCACCAGGGCTTCAGCCGCAACCTCAGCACGGGCGAGATCCTGGCCCAGCTGTGGTATGCCGAGCATGCGCTGCGCAAGCGCCTGGGCACGGGCGGCGAGCGCGTCATCTCCAACGTGGTGATGATGGGCATGGGCGAGCCGCTGCAGAACTACACGGCCCTGGTGCCGGCGCTGCGCGCCATGCTCGATGACCATGGCTACGGCCTCTCGCGCCGCCGTGTGACCGTGTCCACCTCGGGCGTGGTGCCGATGATCGACCGGCTGTCCCAGGACTGCGCCGTGGCCATGGCCGTGTCGCTGCATGCGCCCAATGACGAGCTGCGCGACCCGCTGGTGCCGTTGAACCGCAAGTACCCCATCCACGAGCTGCTCGATGCCTGCGAGCGCTACCTGGAATTCGCGCCCCGTGACTTCATCACGTTCGAATACTGCATGCTCGATGGCGTCAATGACCAGCCTGAGCATGCGCGCCAACTGATAGAGTTGGTCCGCGCGCGTGGCGACGGCCGCAGCTGGTGCAAGTTCAACCTGATTCCGTTCAATCCGTTCCCGGCCTCGGGGCTGCTGCGTTCACCCGCAGCGCGGGTGACGGAGTTCGCCAGCCTGCTGAGCAATGCCGGCATCGTGACCACGGTGCGCAAGACACGTGGCGACGACATCGACGCAGCCTGCGGACAGCTCGCTGGCGATGTCAAGGACCGCACGCGCGCTGCCGAGCGCATGGCCAGGCAGCGCACCATTGTTCTCAAGCAGGTGCCTTGAGAAGACCTGGGGCATGCCTGGCATGCCCCGACGGAACAAAGGACAGTTCATGAAGTCAGTGGCTCGGCGGCTGCGAACGGGGGATTTCGGTACAGGCATGCGCTGGGCAGTGCCCGCGCTGGTTCTTTTCTTGGCGGGCTGCGCAGGCAAGCAGCCTTTGGTGCCCCCGACGAATTCTGGCTCCGGCAACGCTTCCTCCGTCTCCAATGCCTCGATGGCTTCTGCCGCCGAGGCCGATCCCCGCCGCCGCGCAAGCATCCGCCTGGAGCTGGCGGCTTCCTATTTCCAGGCTGGCCGCATCGATGTGGCCCTGGAAGAGGTGAACCAGGCGCTGGCCGCTGACCCCAGTTCCGCCGACGGCTACGGCCTGCTGGCCCTGATCTACATGCGCAACCAGGACTGGGACCAGGCTGACGCCAGCCTGCGCAAGGCGATGTCGCTGCGTCCCCAGGACGGCGACCTGCAGCACAACTACGGCTGGCTGCTGTGCCAGCGCAAGCAATACGCGCAAGCCCAGGAATGGCTGGACAAGGCCCTGGCCCAGCCCGGCTACCTGGAGCGCCCCAAGACCTGGATGGCCAAGGGCCTGTGCCTGCAGCAGGCCGGCCTGCTGGTCGAGGCCCAGCAGGCGCTGCTCAAGGGCTATGAACTCGATCCCGCCAACCCGGTGATCGCCTACCACCTGAGCAACGTGATGCTGCAGGGCGGCGATGCCAAGAGGGCGCAGTTCTACATCCGGCGCCTGAACAGCAGTCCCCAGTCCAATGCGGAAAGCCTGTGGCTGGGGATCAAGATAGAGAGGGCGCTGCAGCAATCTGCAGCGATGCGGCAGCTGGCTGACCAGCTGCACCAGCGCTTCCCCGAGTCCCGCCAATGGCTGGCCTACGAGCGTGGAGCATTCAATGAGTGAGGTGTTGGCGGTGCATGACGAAGCAGGTACGCAAGGCGAGAACGCACAAACTTCCATGACGGCGGGCACGCTGCTGCGCCAGGCGCGCGAGGCGGCGGGTCTGTCTCTGGCCGGGCTGGCGGCGGCACTCAAGGTGCCAGCCCCCAAGCTGGAGGCGCTGGAGGCGGATGACTACGCCGCATTCCAGGACCATGTCTTCATGCGGGCCCTGGCGCAAAGCGTCTGCCGCACGCTGCGCATGGACTCGGCATCGGTGCTGGCCCTGCTGCCGCGCACCCAGCTCAAGAGCCTGGCCGATGATCGCGGCAGCATCAACGCCACGTTCAAGGAGCGCTCCTTCAAGGCCACCGGAACATCGCTGGGACGTGAAAACGGCTCGCGCAAGGTGGCCATCATCGTGCTGCTGCTGCTGGCCGCTGCCGCTGCCGTCTACTTCCTGCCCAAGCATGAAGGCGACGCCGAAGAGCCGCAGGCCGGCGCTTCCGATGCCGCTGCCCTTGTGCAGCCAGCAGGGACTGTGTCCGAGCCCGTGGCCGCCCAGGAGCCCGTTGCGCCTGCGGCGACGACGCCGGCCGATGTGCCGGCTGCATCTGCCCCCGCATCCGCATCTGCATCTGCACCGGCAACTTCAGCGCCTGCAGCGGCAGCCGTGCCGGCTCCTGCGTCCACCACAACGCCTGCTGCCCCTGCCGCCGATGCGCCTGCCGAGGGCGCCGCAGCGACATCGGCAGCCACTGCGGCGCAAACGCCTGGTGGCGTGCTGGTCATGAAGGCCAACGCACAATCGTGGGTACAGGTCAAGGATTCCAGCGGCCGCGTGGTGCTGCAAAAGACGCTGGCGGCCGGTGAATCCATTGGCGCCGAGGGCGCGCTGCCGCTGTCGGTCATCGTCGGCAATGCCAGCGGCACCGAGGTGCGTGTGCGTGGCGAATTGCTGGAAGTCGCCAAGACCACCCGCGACAATGTGGCCCGCTTTGAGGTGAAGTGACCGTGCAAGATCTCCCCATCACGCAGCAGCCGATAGCGATTGCCTCGCCGCTGCCGCGCAAGTCCCGCCAGGCCCGTGTGGTCTGGCGCAACAACGTCGTCACCGTGGGCGGCGATGCGCCTGTGCGCGTGCAGTCCATGACCAACACCGATACGGTGGACGCGGTCGAGACGGCCATCCAGGTGCGCCAGCTGGCCCAGGCCGGCTCGGAGATGGTGCGCATCACCGTCAACACGCCCGAGGCGGCCGCCGCCGTGCCCTATATCCGCGAGCAGCTGGACCGCATGGGCGAGTACGTGCCGCTGGTGGGTGACTTCCACTACAACGGCCACCGCCTGCTCACCGAATACCCGGCCTGCGCCGAGGCACTGTCCAAGTACCGCATCAACCCCGGCAACGTGGGCAAGGGCGACAAGAAGGACAAGCAGTTCGGCCAGATGATCGAGGCGGCGGCCCGCTACGACAAGGCCGTGCGCATCGGTGTCAACTGGGGCTCGCTGGACCAGGAGCTGATGGCCCGGCTGATGGACGAGAATTCGCGCCGCGCCCAGCCCTGGGACACGCGCCAGGTCATGTTCGAGGCGCTGATTTCCTCGGCCGTCGATTCCGCGCGCTTGGCCGAGTCCATGGGGCTGAACGGCGACAACATCATCCTGTCGTGCAAGGTCAGCGGCGTGCAGGACCTGATCTCGGTCTACCGGGCCCTTGCGCAACGCTGCGACTATGCGCTGCACCTGGGCCTGACCGAAGCCGGCATGGGCACCAAGGGCACGGTGGCCTCGGCCGCCGCGCTGTCCGTGCTGCTGCAGGAAGGCATTGGCGACACCATCCGCGTCTCGCTCACGCCCCAGCCCGGCGAGGCGCGCACGCAGGAAGTGGTGGTCGCCTCCGAAATCCTGCAGGCCCTGGGCCTGCGCATCTTCGTGCCCAGCGTCACGGCCTGCCCGGGCTGCGGCCGCACCACCAGCACCACCTTCCAGGAACTGGCCAAGCAGATCGATGACTATCTGCGTGGCCAGATGCCGCTGTGGCGCATGAAGTATCCCGGTGTCGAGGCGATGAAGGTGGCCGTGATGGGCTGCATCGTCAACGGTCCCGGCGAGAGCAAGCACGCCAACATCGGCATCAGCCTTCCCGGCACGGGCGAGGCGCCCGCCGCCCCCGTCTACATCGACGGCGAAAAGGCGCTCACGCTGCGCGGCGAGCGGATTGCCGAGGAATTCCAGGCACTGGTCGAAAATTATGTGGCGCGCACCTATGGCGCCACCGCCGCTGCACCCGCCTGATCGGCTGCATCGAGCATTGCAGTTATTGCAAAATAGATAGCGCACCACGCTTTGCCTCATTGGCTCTCACGCGAAACAGGCGTTGAGAGCATGGGGCGAAAAAAGCGGGGTCAGCGCCTGTTTCCGAGCATTCATCGAACGAGAACAACGTGGCCAAACCCGAAAAACTTTCCGCCGTCAAAGGCATGAACGACATTCTTCCCGCCGAGTCCGCTCGCTGGGAATGGCTGGAAGCGCAGGTGCGTGAATTGATGGCGCGCTTTGCCTACCGCAACGTGCGCACGCCCATCGTCGAGCATACGCAGCTGTTCGTTCGTGGCATCGGCGAGGTGACGGACATTGTCGAAAAGGAGATGTACTCCTTCGAGGACAAGCTCAACGGCGAGCGCCTGACGCTGCGCCCCGAAGGCACGGCCAGCCTGGTGCGCGCCACCATCGAGAACAATTTGCTGTACGACGGCGGCAAGCGCATGTGGTACATGGGGCCCATGTTCCGCCATGAGCGCCCGCAGCGCGGCCGTTACCGCCAGTTCCACCAGATCGGCGCCGAGGCCCTGGGCTTTGCCGGCCCCGATGTCGATGCCGAACTCATCATGCTGGCCGTTTCCCTGTGGAAGCAGCTGGGCCTGACCCAGTGGCGCCTGGAAATCAACAGCCTGGGCCAGCCCGAGGAGCGCCAGGCACACCGCCAGGCCCTGATCGCCTACCTGGAGCAGCACCAGGACGTGATGGACGAAGAGGCCAAGCGCCGCATGTACAGCAACCCGCTGCGCGTGCTGGACACCAAGAACCCCGCCATGCAGGAAATGGTCAACGGCGCGCCGCGCCTGCTGGACTTCCTGGGCGAGGGCTCGCTGGCCCACTTCGACGGGCTCAAGGCCATCCTGGACGCCAACGGCGTGCCCTGGACCGTGAACCCGCGCCTGGTGCGCGGCCTGGACTACTACAACCTGACGGTGTTCGAGTTCATCACCGACATGCTGGGCTCGCAGGGCACCATCTGCGCGGGCGGCCGCTACGACTACCTGATCGAACAGGTAGGCGGCAAGAGCGCGCCTGCCGTGGGCTGGGCATTGGGTGTGGAGCGTGTGCTGGAACTCGTCAAGGAGCTCGGCACCGACATCCCCGCGCCCACGCTGCATGCCTACGCCATCGTCCCCGATGTGGCGGCCATGCCCGTGGCGCTGCGCACCCTGCAGCAGCTGCGTGAGGCCGGTGTGCGCGTGCAGATGCACGCGGCCAGCGCCGAAGGCATGGGCAGCATGAAGTCGCAGTTCAAGAAGGCCGATGCCAGCGGCGCGCATTTCGCGCTGATCTTCGGCTCCGATGAGCTGCAGCAGGGCCTGGTCACCGTCAAGTCGCTGCGCGACGGCGCGGGCCAGCAGGTGCAGCAAGCCCTGGCTGATGCGGCCCAATGGGCTGCCACCCTACAATCGGCGGTTTGACCAGCATCCGCAGCTTTTCAAGCGACCGCTCCAGCGGCGACCTCCATACATAAAGCGACACAGGCGATCCATGGCAAACCATTTCGATCTCGAAGAACAAGAGCAGATAGAGCAGCTCAAGCATTTCTGGAATACCTGGGGCACGTTGATCACCGGCGTGCTCGTGGTCATCTTCGTCGGCTTTGCCGGCTGGAATGGCTACCAGTACTGGGAAAAGCGCCAGGCCACGCAGGCTGCCGCTCTGGCGCATGCCGTTGACGTGGCGCTGGCTGGCAAGGACGCGGCGCGCGCCGGCCAGGCCTTCGCCGATCTCAAGGACAAGTACGCCGGCACCACGCAGGCGGCCCAGGCCGGCCTGCTGCTGGCCAAGGCTGCAGTGGACGAAGGCAAGCTCGATGACGCCAAGGCAGCCCTGAGCTGGGTGGCCGACAAGGGCGACGAAGGCTACAAGGCCCTGGCCAAGCTGCGCCTGAGCGCCGTGCTGGAGCAGCAAAAGCAATACGACGAAGCCCTCAAGGCGCTGGAAGGCAGCATGCCCGAATCCTTCGCCGGCATCGTGGCCGATCGCCGTGGCGACATTCTTGCGGCCCAGGGCAAGCAGGCCGAAGCCATTGATGCCTACCAGCGCGCCCATGCCGCCCTGGACAAGGGCGTGGACTATGGCCGTCTGATCGAGTTCAAGCTCAATGCGCTGGGTGCTGAACCCACCGTGCTGGCACAGGCCAAGACGTCGACTTCGGAGAAGCAACCTTGAAAACCTCGGCTGATCAATTGATGGCGATTTCGCGCCCGCGCGGCGTTGCGCGCTGGATGGCTCTGGGCCTGCTGGCCGGTGCCCTGGGTGGCTGCTCCACCGTGTCCTCGTGGTTCAGCAGCGACACCAAGCCCAAGCCCCAGGAACTGGGTGCCAACCCCGGCCTGCTGGCCGTGCACCAGGCGTGGACCGCCAAGCTCGGCGCCGAAGTGCCGCTGGCCACCGACATCCATGTGCAGGGCGACACGCTGCTGATCGCTGCCAAGGACGGCAGCGTCACGGCCCTGGACGCACGCAACGGCAGCCAGCTGTCGCGCTTCACTGTGGGCGAGCCGCTGACCGCGGGCGTGGGCGGTGACGCCGAGCGCCAGGCCGTGCTCACGCGCAGCAACCAGGTCATCGTCTACTCGCAAGGCAAGCAGCTGTGGAAGCAGCCGCTGCCCGCAGCCGCCTACACGCCGCCGCTGGTCGCAGGAGGCCGCGTCTTCGTGCTGGCAGCCGACCGCTCGCTGGCCGCTTTCGATGCCGCCAACGGCCGCAAGCTGTGGACCGCACAGCGCCCGGGCGAGCCCCTGGTGCTGCGCCAGCCCGGCGTGCTGATCGCCGTGGGCAACACGCTGGTGGCCGGCCTGTCGGGCCGCATGGTGGGTATCGATCCCGACACCGGCGCCGTGCGCTGGGAGGCCCCGCTGGCCAGCCCGCGCGGCACCAATGACGTGGAGCGCCTGGTGGACCTCGTGGGCCGCGTCAGCCGTGTCGGTGACAGCGTCTGCGCGCGTGCCTTCCAGGCTGCCGTGGGCTGTGTGGATACGCAAAACGCATCGGTGCGCTGGACCCAGCCGTCCAAGGGCGCCGATGGCATCGACGGCGATGGCGATGCCGTGTTCGGCGCCGAGAGCAATGGCACCGTCCAGGCCTGGCGCCGCAGCGACGGCTCGCGCGTGTGGTCCATCGACCAGCTGCAGCACCGCCGCCTGACGGCGCCGTTGATGCTGGGCCGCTCGGTGGTGTTTGGTGATGACTATGGTGTGGTGCACCTGCTGTCCAAGACGGACGGACAGGCGCTGGCACGATTGAAGACGGACGACTCCGGCGTGGCCTCGCCCCCGGTATCGGCTGCCAATACGCTGGTGGTGGTAAGCCGCAGCGGAACTGTGTACGGCTTCAGGCCGGATTGATAGGTATTTTCGGGAATGAAGCCAGTTATTGCCCTGGTAGGGCGACCCAATGTGGGCAAATCGACGCTGTTCAATCGGCTGACCAAGTCGAGGGATGCAATCGTCGCGGATTTCGCGGGCCTCACGCGTGACCGCCACTATGGACAGGGCCGCCAGGGTAAGCACGAGTACATCGTGATCGATACCGGCGGTTTTGAGCCAGATGCATCCAGCGGCATCTTCAAGGAGATGGCACGCCAGACGCAGCAGGCTGTTGCCGAGGCTGACGTCGTGGTCTTCGTTGTCGATGCGCGCCTGGGCATGTCCGCCCAGGACCACGACATCGCCAAGTACCTGCGCCGGCTGGGCAAGCCCTGCGTGCTCGTGGCCAACAAGGCCGAGGGCATGAAGGAAGGCGTGCAGCTGACCGAGTTCTACGAACTGGGCCTGGGCGATGTGCTGCCGGTTTCCGCGGCACACGGGCAGGGCGTGCGCGACCTGCTCGACCTGGCCCTGGGCCAGCTCAACCTGCCCGAGCCCGAGGAAGACGACCCGTTCGACGATGTGGCCCAAAAGCCCATCCGCCTCACCGTGGCAGGGCGCCCCAATGTCGGCAAATCCACGCTGATCAACACCTGGCTGGGTGAGGAGCGGCTGGTCGCCTTCGACATGCCGGGCACCACGCGCGACGCCATCTCGGTGCCCTTCGAGCGCGCCGGCCAGAAGTTCGAGCTGATCGACACGGCAGGCCTGCGCCGCAAGGGCCGGGTGTTCGAGGCCATCGAGAAGTTCTCCGTGGTCAAGACGCTGCAGGCCATCGAGAGCGCCAACGTCGTGCTGCTGCTCATCGATGCCACGCAGGGCGTGACCGACCAGGATGCGCACATTGCCGGCTACGTGCTGGAAAGCGGCCGTGCCGTGGTGCTGGCCGTGAACAAATGGGATGCGGTGGACGACTACCAGCGCCAGATGCTGGAGCGCTCGATCGAGACGCGCCTATCCTTCCTCAAGTTCGCTCCCATGCATTTCATCTCGGCGGAAAAGCGCCAGGGCCTGGGTCCGCTGTGGAACTCCATCATCCAGGCGCACAAGGCTGCCACCTGCAAGATGCCCACGCCGGTGCTCACGCGCCTGCTGATGGAGGCCGTACAGTTCCAGACGCCCAAGAAGACGGGCATCTACCGCCCCAAGATGCGCTATGCGCACCAGGGTGGCATGAACCCTCCGGTCATCGTCATACACGGCAATTCGCTCGAGCATGTGACGGAGGCCTACAAGCGCTTCCTCGAAGGGCGATTCCGCAAGGAATTCAATTTGGTTGGCACGCCGTTGCGGATCGAGTTGAAAACCTCTCATAATCCTTTTGCCGACAAGGACAAGTAACAAGCTACGGGATTTCGGGAAAACCCTTGTGCGAACAAGGGCCCCAAAACACTGTGGTAAGGTGTCGGTTTACAACAACACTCTTCGAACACGGAGAATATCGTGAGCAACAAAGGCCAACTCCTCCAAGACCCGTTCCTGAACGCGCTTCGCCGCGAACATGTTCCGGTGTCCATCTACCTCGTCAACGGCATCAAGCTGCAAGGCCAGATCGAATCCTTCGACCAGTACGTGGTTCTGCTTCGCAACACCGTCACGCAGATGGTTTACAAGCACGCCATCTCCACCATTGTTCCCGGCCGCGCCGTGAACTTCTCCACGGCCGAAGCTGCCGGCAGCGACGCCAGCGCTTGAGCTCGCTGCGCCCTGATGCCTCCCCGCACCGCCGGGGAGCTTCCTCACCCTTCGGGAGAGGTTTTTCTTGAGTTCTGAATCTTTTGACCGGTCCACGCCAACGCCAGTGCTGCTGGTGGGCGTGGATTTCGGCTTTCCCCATTTCGATGGCGAGTTGGAAGAGCTGGGCCTGCTGGCCGGCACGGCCGGCCTGCGTCCCGTTGCACGCCTGACCTGCAAGCGCAAGGTGCCCGATGCGGCGCTGTTCGTGGGCAGCGGCAAGGCCGACGAAATCCGCATGCTCGCCCAGATTCACGGTGCCCAGGAAGTGCTGTTCGACCAGGCCTTGAGCCCGGCCCAGCAGCGCAACCTGGAACGCCATCTGCAGATGCCGGTCAACGACCGCACCCTGTTGATCCTGGAGATCTTCGCCCAGCGCGCGCGCAGCCATGAAGGCAAGCTGCAGGTGGAGCTGGCGCGCCTGCAATACGTGGCCACGCGCCTCGTGCGGCGCTGGACCCACCTGGAGCGGCAGATGGGCGGTATCGGCGGCCGTGGCGGCCCTGGCGAGAAGCAGATCGAGCTGGACCGCCGCATGATCGACGAGTCGATCAAGCGCACCAAGGAGCGGCTGCAGAAGGTCAAGAAGCAGCGCGCCACGCAGCGTCGGCGGCGCGAGCGCCATGGCATCTTCAATATCTCTCTGGTTGGCTACACCAACGCCGGCAAGTCCACGCTGTTCAATGCGCTGGTCAAGGCGCGCGCCTATGCGGCCGACCAGCTGTTCGCCACGCTGGATACGACCACGCGCCAGCTGTACCTGAATGAAGCCCAGCAATCGGTGTCCCTGTCGGATACCGTGGGGTTCATCCGCGACCTGCCGCACGGCCTGGTCGATGCATTCCAGGCCACGTTGCAGGAGGCGATCGATGCCGATCTTCTGCTGCATGTGGTCGACGCCTCCAATCCGAATTTCCCAGAGCAAATCCAACAAGTCCAGAAAGTTCTGAAGGAAATCGGTGCCCAGGAGGTGCCTCTGGTACTGGTTTTCAACAAATTGGACGCCGTCGATCCGGAGCGGCTTCCAGCGCAGTTGCAGGACCAGTACGAGCTTGACGGGCTGCCTGTTTCACGGGTGTTCGTCAGCGCCCGCTCCGGCGAGGGGCTGCCGCAGCTGCGGCAGTTGCTGGCCGAGCATGCGCTGCGCGCGGAGGCGGAACACGCCGAAGCGCACGGTGGTGATGAGCGGGATCAGGAGGAGGTGGATGGCGCGATGCCCCCTGGGCAGGACGCCGAATACTAGGGGCTAGCGCCCTGATTGGGCAAAATGCCGATTGGGTCCCTGTCTTTACCGAAGAAACCGAGACTTCTCGCATGAATCTTTCACAACGCGCCCATCGCTGGGCGATGCTGCCGCAGCGCCTTCGCGGGATGTTCAACCTGAATGATCCGCGATGGGGACGTGGCGACGACAAGAACGACGATGCTTCGCGCCCCGATGCCGACCGTCCCGCGCCGCCGCCCCCGCCTGCGGAACCTGCACGCGACAACCGCGACAGCCGTGACAACCGCCCCTCGTCGGGCGGCGGCCAGCCGCCTGATCTGGATGAGCTGTGGCGTGACCTCAACCGCAAGCTCTCGGGCCTGTTCGGCGGCAAGCCGGGCGGCGGCCGTGGCCAGCCGCCCATCCGCAATGGCGGCGGCAGCCAGCCTCCGGACATGCGCAGCGCCGGCATGGGCGTGGGCCTGATCGCCGGCATTGCCTTCATCATCTGGATGGGCACGGGCATCTTCATCGTCCAGGAAGGCCAGCAGGCCGTCATCACCCAGTTCGGCAAGTACAAGAGCACGGTGGGCGCCGGCATCAACTGGCGGCTGCCGTACCCGATCCAGCGCCATGAACTGGTCTTCGTGACGCAGATCCGCTCGGCCGACGTGGGGCGCGACACCATCATCAAGAGCACGGGCCTGCGCGAGTCGGCCATGCTCACCGAGGACGAGAACATCGTCGAGATCAAGTTCGCCGTCCAGTACCGCCTGAGCGACGCGCGCGCCTGGCTCTTCGAGAGCAAGAACCCGTCCGAGGCCGTGGTCCAGGCCGCAGAGACTGCCGTGCGCGAAGTCGTCGGCAAGATGAAGATGGACACGGCGCTGGCCGAGGAGCGCGACCAGATCGCCCCGCGCGTGCGCGACCTGATGCAGACCATCCTGGACCGCTACAAGGTGGGCGTGGAAGTCGTGGGCATCAACCTGCAGCAAGGCGGCGTGCGTCCGCCCGAGCAGGTCCAGGCGGCCTTCGACGACGTGCTGCGTGCCGGCCAGGAGCGCGAGCGTGCCAAGAACGAAGCGCAGGCCTACGCCAACGACGTGGTGCCGCGCGCAGCCGGCTCGGCAGCGCGCCTGCTGGAAGAGTCCAACGGCTACAAGGCCCGCATCGTGGCCCAGGCCCAGGGTGATGCGCAGCGCTTCAGCTCGGTGTTCACCGAGTACCAGAAGGCTCCCCAGGTCACGCGCGACCGAATGTACCTGGAAACCATGCAGCAGATCTACGGCAACGTGACCAAGGTGCTGGTGGAATCGCGCCAGGGCTCCAACCTGCTGTACCTGCCGCTGGACAAGATCATGCAAGGCGTGAGCGGCAATGTGCCGGCAGCCGACAGCTCGGCGGCCCCCAGCACCCAGGCGCCTGCGCCTGCCGCCATTCCCGGCCTTTCGAACGATGCGCGCAGCCGCGACAGCAGTCGCAGCCGTGACCGCGAAGCACGCTGAGGAGCAGCCCAAGTGAACCGAGTTGGATTTTTCATCACCAGCATTCTTCTGGCGCTCGCGCTGCTCAGCTCCATGCTGTTCGTCGTCGATCAGCGCCAGTTCGGCGTGGTCTATGCCCTGGGTCAGATCAAGGAAGTGATCACCGAGCCGGGCCTGAACATCAAGATGCCGCCGCCGTTCCAGAACGTGCGCTACATCGACAAGCGCCTGCTCACGCTGGACAGCACCGACACCGAGCCCATGCTCACTGCCGAAAAGCAGCGTGTGGTCATCGACTGGTACGTGCGCTGGCGCATCTCCGATCCGTCGGAGTACATCCGCAATGTGGGCCTGGACGAGTCGGCTGGCGCCATGCAGCTCAACCGCGTGGTGCGCAATGCCTTCCAGGAGGAAATCAACCGCCGCACCGTGCGCGAACTGCTGTCCAGCAAGCGCGATGCGCTGATGAACGACGTCAAGCGCGAAGTGCTGGAGACCGTGCGCGGCGCCAAGCCCTGGGGCGTGGACGTGGTCGATGTGCGCATCACGCGCGTGGACTATGCCGAGACGATCACGGAATCGGTCTACCGCCGCATGGAAGCCGAGCGCAAGCGCGTGGCCAACGAGCTGCGCTCCACCGGCGCCGCCGAAGGCGAGAAGATCCGCGCCGAGGCCGATCGCCAGCGCGAGATCACCATCGCCAATGCCTACCGTGACGCCCAGAAGATCAAGGGCGAGGGCGATGCCGAGGCCGCCCGGACCTACGCCGAGGCCTTTGGCAAGGACCCGCAGTTTGCGCAGTTCTACCGCAGCCTGGAGGCCTACAAGGCCAGCTTTGCCAAGAAGAGCGATGTGCTCGTGCTCGATCCTTCGCAGACCGATTTCTTCAAGGCCTACCGCAGTGGTGGAAGCTCTGGAAAATAAGCGCGCCTGAGCGGCAACGCCGCCCGGCCCCTGCACGGCGCCCCTGTTGGGGCGCCGTTTTTTCTTGCGCCGCCGCTGTCGCCCGTGCACCGAATCGATTCGGAATACCGAACACCCGCCGTGGGCCTTGGGTCACCCCCAATTTGGGCTGGCCCGCAACAGCCGGTAGAATCACGTTTTTAACAGCCTCCCCCTTTTCCATGTCTGCTTGGGTCCTGCCGGATCACATCGCCGATGTCTTGCCTTCCGAGGCCCGGCACATCGAAGAATTGCGTCGAGGCCTGCTCGATACAGCGCGTGGCTATGGCTATGAACTGGTCATGCCGCCCATGCTGGAGTACCTCGAATCCCTGCTCACCGGCACAGGGGAGGCGCTGGACCTGCAGACCTGCAAGCTCATCGACCAGCTGACAGGCCGCACCATGGGTCTGCGTGCAGACACCACGCAGCAGGTGGCCCGCATCGACGCCCATCTTCTCAACCGCAAGGGCCTCACGCGCCTGTGCTACTGCGGCCCCGTCGTCCATGCCCGCCCTGACCGCCCCCGCGCCACGCGCGAGCCGCTTCAGTTCGGTGCCGAGATCTACGGCCACCAGGGCATGGAAGCCGACCTGGAGGCACTGCACCTGGCGCTGGACTGCCTGCGCAGCGCAGGTGTCACCAACATCAATGTCGATCTGGCCGATGTGCGCATCGTGCGCAGCCTGCTGGCTGGCGTGATGGTGGACATGCAGGTGCTGCGCGGCGTGCACGCTGCGCTGGCCGCCAAGGATGCGAGCGAACTCGAGCGCCTCACGCGCGACTTCCCTGCCGCATCGCGCGAAGGCCTGATGGCCCTGCTGCAGCTGTATGGCGGCATCGAGGTGCTGGACCGCGCCGAGAAGCTGCTGGCCCGCACCGCAGGCGTGCAGCCGCTGCTGGACCAGCTGCGCTGGCTGGCGCAGCGCCTCGAAGGCGTGAGCGTGAGCTTCGATCTGGCCGATCTGCGCGGATATGCCTACTACAGCGGCACGCGCTTCGCCATCTATGTGCCGGGTGCCAGCGATGCGCTGGTGCGCGGCGGCCGCTATGACGAGGTGGGTGCGGTCTTTGGCCGCAACCGGCCCGCCGCCGGCTTCAGCCTGGACATCAAGCAGCTCGTCGCCGTCGTGCCCGAGCGCCCGCTCAAGGCTGCCATCCGCGCACCCTGGGGCGACGATCCCCAGGTTGCGGCTGCCATTGCTGCATTGCGCCGGCAGGGCGAGACCGTGGTCTGCGTGCTGCCAGGGCATGAAAGCGAAGTGGACGAATTCCACTGCGACCGCGAGCTCGTGCAGGTTGCCGGGCAGTGGGCCGTGCAAGCCATCTGACGCATTTGTCAATTTCTTCGGATTTCATCGGATTTGAATATGAAAGCTACCAAAGGTCGCAACGTGGTCGTGGTCGGCACCCAGTGGGGTGACGAAGGCAAGGGCAAGCTGGTGGACTGGCTGACCGAAAGCGCCCAGGGCGTGGTCCGCTTCCAGGGTGGCCACAACGCTGGCCACACGCTGGTCATCAACGGCGTGAAGACCGCACTGCACCTGATCCCCAGCGGCATCATGCGCCCCGGCGTGAAGTGCTATATCGGCAACGGCGTGGTGCTCTCTGCCGCCAAGCTGTTCGAGGAAATCGAAGGTCTGGAGAAGGCCGGCGTGCAGGTGCGTGACCGTCTGCGCGTGTCCGAAGCCTGCCCGCTGATCCTGCCCTTCCACTCGGCGCTGGACGTGGCGCGCGAAGCTGCGCGCGAGCAGGGCGGCACCGAGAAGATCGGCACCACCGGCCGTGGCATCGGCCCCGCCTACGAAGACAAGATTGCCCGCCGCGCACTGCGCGTGCAGGACCTCAAGTACCCCGAGCGCTTCGCCACCAAGCTGCGCGAACTGCTGGCCCTGCATAACCACATCCTGGTCAACGTGCTGGGTTCGAAGAACTTCACCTTCGGTGACGCGCTCAAGCCGTACATCAAGAATGGCGAAGTGCAATTCGACGCGGTGTACGAAGAGGCCATGCGCCATGCCGAGCTGCTCAAGCCCATGATGGCCGATGTCTCCCGCGAGCTGAACGCCGCGCACGCCGAAGGCGCCAACCTGCTGTTCGAAGGCGCGCAGGGCACGCTGCTGGACGTGGACCACGGCACCTATCCCTATGTCACCTCGTCCAACTGCGTCGCCGGCAATGCGGCTGCAGGCTCGGGCGTGGGCCCCGGCATGCTGCACTACATCCTGGGCATCACCAAGGCCTACTGCACCCGCGTGGGCGGCGGTCCTTTCCCCACCGAACTGGATTGGGAAAAGGAAGGCACGCCGGGCTGGCACATGAGCACCGTGGGCGCCGAAAAGGGCGTGACCACCGGCCGCTCGCGCCGCTGCGGCTGGTTTGACGCCGCGCTGCTCAAGCGCAGCGCCCAGGTCAACGGCCTGTCGGGCCTGTGCATCACCAAGCTCGACGTGCTCGACGGCCTGCAGGAACTGCTGCTGTGCGTGGGCTACGAGCTCGATGGCGAGAAGATCGACCTGCTGCCCATGGGCGCCGACGAGATCGCCCGCTGCAAGCCCATCTATGAGTCCATCCCCGGCTGGACCGATTCCACCGTGGGCGTGACCGACTACGACAAGCTGCCGGCCAATGCCCGCCGCTATCTGGAGCGCATCGAGGAAGTGACGGGCGTGCCCATCGCCATGGTTTCGACCAGCCCCGACCGGGATCACACCATCCTGATGCAAAACCCCTACGCCGCCCAGTGAACCACTGGCGGCTGAACCCCAAGATTGAACCAGGAGCCATTCCATGCTGACGGAAGACGGTCAACACCTGTATGTGAGCTACGACGAATACCACGGACTGATCGAAAAGCTCGCGATCAAAGTGCACCAGTCCGGCTGGGAATTCGACACCATTCTCTGCCTGGCCCGTGGCGGCCTGCGTCCCGGTGACATGCTCAGCCGCATCTTCGACAAGCCGCTGGCCATCATGTCCACCAGCTCCTACCGCGCCGAAGCCGGCACGGTGCAGGGCCATCTGGACATCGCGCGCTTCATCACCACGCCCAAGGGAGAGATCGCCGGCCGCGTGCTGCTGGTCGATGACCTGGCCGATTCGGGTCACACGCTGAACGCCGTGATCGCCATGCTCAAGACCAACTACCCGCCGATCACCGAGCTGCGCAGCGCCGTGATCTGGACCAAGGGCCTGTCGGCTTTCACGCCCGACTACTCGGTGGACTACCTGCCGACCAACCCCTGGATCCACCAGCCCTTCGAGCACTACGACACCCTGCGTCCCGAAAAGCTCATGGAGAAGTGGAAGATCTGATCGCCACTGCGCCTTTGGGTGCATGCCAGCGAAGGGAGCCTGTCGGCTCCCTTTTTCGTTGTGGCGGGTATTTCCATGCGCCGTTGTCATGCCTTGATGCAAGTCATGGATTGGCGCGCTTGCCGCGATATCTCGGGCCAACGTCGCGCAAATGTCGGTTTTTTGCACAGCAGCAAAAGCCGATGCCCCAGAGCGTCCGAGGGGCTGATTGGCGCAGCTACACTGCGCAGATTCTCAGAAGGTGGTGCTTTGTGAAACGTCTTTCCGTCGGGCGCTTGAGCGCGGCTGTGGCTTTGGTTGTGGGCGGCGGTGCGCTGGCCTGGCTGGCCGTGGCATCCCTGCCCGGATCCAAATCGGCCCGCGCGGCCTCGGCCACGTCTGCTGCCGTGCAGGCGCAAGCCGCATCGGCCCAGGCGGCCGCCGTTCCTGCCGCGCCTTCCGTTCCCTCGGCTACGGCAGCTCCCGCGGCCCCGGTCGCGCGTGTCACGCCGCCACCGCAGACCCAGGGCCCCACGCCCATCTTTGTGCTCAACTCGCTTGATGCCAACATCAGCATCGTGGACCCGGTCACCTGGCAGGAGACGGCACGCATTCCCACGGGCAAGGAGCCGCATCACCTGTACCTCACGCCGGACGAGAAATCGCTGGTCGTGGCCAATGCGCTGGGCGACACCCTGACCCTGGTCGATCCGCGCACGGGCGAGGTGCAGCGCGTGATCCGCGACATCATCGACCCCTATCACCTGCGCTTCAGCCCGGACATGAAGTGGTTCGTCACGGCGGCCAACCGCCTCAACCACATCGACATCTACCGCTGGGATGGCCAGAACCCGCAGCTGGTCAAGCGCGTGCCCACGGGCAAGACGCCCAGCCATCTCTGGATCGATGCCAAGAGCACGACCATCTATTCCACCATGCAGGACAGCGATGCCTTGGTGGCCATCGACATCGCCACCCAGACCATCAAGGCCCGCGTGCCCACCGGCCCCATGCCGGCCGATCTCTATGGCAGCCCGGACGGCACCAAGCTGTTCATCGGCCTGACCGGCAGCGATGGCGTGGAAGTGTTCGACATCACCGGCCCCGAGCCGCGCAGCGTGGCCCGCATCAAGACAGCCGCTGGCGCCCACGCCATGCGCGCCGCCGGCGACGGCCGCCACCTGTATGTGAGCAACCGCGTGGCCAACACCATCAGCAAGATCGACATGCAGACCAACCAGGTCGTGGCCAACTACCCGGCACCGGGCGGCCCCGACTGCATGGACGTCTCCGCCGACGGCCGCTACCTGCTGGTCAGCTCGCGCTGGGCGCGCAAGCTGTCGGTGATCGACACCGTGGAAAAGAAGGTGGTCCAGCAGGTCAAGGTCGGCAAGTCGCCGCACGGCGTGTGGACGCTGGCCCACGCGCAACGCTGATGGACCGCCGTCTCTTTGCGCAATCGCTGGCCGGTGCGGCGGCTTTCGGCCTGCTGCGCCCCGCCTTGGCGGCAGGGCAGGGCACAGGCTGTGCCAAGACCGTGTATCTGACCTTCGACACGGGCCACATGGGCATTGCCGACCTGGTGGCCGATGTGCTCAAGCGCCATGCGGTGCCAGTGACGTTTTTCGCGGCCAACGAGCCCACCCAGCAAGGCGATGGCAGCCTGGGCGAGACCTGGGCGCCCTGGTGGCGCGCGCGCGCTGCCGAAGGCCATGAATTCGCCTCGCACACCTACGACCACATGTACTGGCGCGGTGATCTGCGCGCCTCGAAGAACGGGCCGGTCACGGGTTTTCGCGTGCGTCCCTCGGCAGGGCCTCGCGCCAACGAGAACTTCACGGTCGATGCGGCAGGCTATTGCGACGAGATCCGCCGATCCGCACAGCGGCTGCAGCAGATCACCGGGCGCAAGCCCCTGCCGCTGTTCCGTGCGCCCGGCGGCAAGACTTCGCCCGCGCTGCTGGATGCCGCGCGGCAGGGCGGCTACATGCATGTGGGCTGGGCCAGCGCGGGTTTTCTGGGCGATGAGCTGCCCAGCGACCGCTACCCGAATGCGCAGTTGCTGGCCCAGGCGCTCAAGAACATCCGCAGCGGAGACATCCTGCTGGCCCATCTGGGCATCTGGTCACGCAAGGACCCCTGGGCACCTGCCGTGCTGGAACCTTTGATCACGGGCCTGCTCAAGCAGGGGTTCTGCTTCCGCACACTGCGGGAGCATCCCGACTATCGGGATTGGGTAGCAAAATTCGCATAGTGTCCGCGCGCGCAGCGCGGCGGGCGATGGGAGCGTGGTGTGGACTGGTGGATTCAGTGGTTCGGTAATGCGCAGCAGCGCCTGTTCGAGGGCGTTGTCCAGCCCCTGCTGTTCGGCCTGGGGCAGGCCAGCCTGCTGGAGGACGCCTATGGCGCCACGGGCTGGCTGCTGGTGGGCCTGCTGCAGATCTTCATCATGGTGGCGGTGATCGCGCCGCTGCAGTACTGGCGGCCGGTCGAGCCCGTCACCGACCGGCGCGCCATCCACGTGGACATCATCTACACCGTGGTCCACCGGCTGGGCCTGTTCCGGCTGGCCCTGTTCTTCACGCTGGACCCGCTGTGGGACGAGCTCATGGGCCGCCTGCATGTCTGGGGGCTGCCGAGCTTTCACCTCGACGGCGTGTGGCCCGGCGTCACCGACCTGGCCTGGGTCAGCCTGATCATCTACCTGCTGGCCTTCGACTTCCTGGACTACTGGATACACCGCGGCCAGCACAGCATCGGTTGGTGGTGGAAGCTGCATGCGCTGCACCACTCGCAGCGCCAGATGACGGTGTGGAGCGACAACCGCAACCACCTGCTCGACGATGTCATCCGCGACACCATCATCGTGCTCGTGGCCCAGCTCATCGGCGTGGCTCCAGGCCAGTTCGTGGCCATCGTGGCTTTCACCCAGCTCAGCGAGAGCTTCCAGCATGCCAACCTGCGCGTCTGGTTCGGCACCATCGGCGAGCGGCTGTGGATCAGCCCGCGCTTTCACCGCCGCCACCACGCCATCGGCATTGGTCATGAGCCCATGGCGCCCGTGCGCAACAAGAAGGCGCATGGCAACAACTTCGGCGTGCTGCTGCCCTGGTGGGACATGCTGTTCGGCACCGCCAACTTCGAGCTGCGCTTCGATCCCACCGGCGTGCGCGACCAGGTCCAGCCCAATGCCCAGGGCCAGCTGCGCGACTACGGCCAGGGCTTTTGGGCCCAGCAATGGCGTGGGTTCCTAAGGTTGATGGGTCGCGCTTGAGGCTGGGCTCGGGGTATGCTTGCCGGCATGGGCTTGCTACTCGATTCCTTCTGGCGTGCGACGGCGTATTGCCTGCATAAGCGGGTGATTGCATGGTCGCTGTTTCCCTTGCTGTTCATGGCCATCACGGCCTGGCTGCTGGGCTATTTCTTCTGGGCCGATGCGGTCGTCTGGACGGAAGGGGTCCTGCAGGGCGTGGGCTGGCTGCACACCGTCTGGTCCTGGATGGGCGTGCAATCGCTGCCCGAGCTGGTGGCGCCGGTGCTGGTCGTGCTCTCGGTCACGCCGGTGCTGGTCGTGGTCTCGCTGCTGCTGGTGGCGCTGTTCATGACGCCGGCCCTGGTCGAGCTGGTGGCCCAGCGGCGTTTTCCCGCGCTGGAGCGCAGGCAGGGCGCCACCCTTGTCGGCAGCCTGGTGTGGTCCGCAGGCTCTTCGCTGATTGCCTTGATTGCGCTGCTGGTTTCGGTGCCGCTGTGGTTCGTGCCGCCCCTGGTGGTGGTGATCCCGCCGCTGATCTGGGGCTGGCTGACCTACCGCGTCATGGCCTTTGACGCGCTCTCTGCCCACGCCAGCAAGCCCGAGCGCCGCAGCCTGTTCCTGCGCCACCGCCTGGCGCTGATGCTCATGGGCGTGGTCTGCGGCTATCTGGGCGCGGCGCCGGCCATTGTCTGGGCCTCCGGCGTGGTCTTCATTGCGGCCTTCTGGATACTGATTCCGGTGGCCATCTGGATCTATGCGCTGATCTTCGCTTTCTCCTCGCTGTGGTTTGCCCACTTCTGCCTGGCCGCGCTGCAGCGCATGCGCGAGGAGGAACCGGCGCTGCCCGACACCCCCATCGTGCCCTACGCTCCCGACGCGCCGCTCGGAGCCAGCGCGGCCTCTTCCCCCTCCACCCCGCAAGAAAAGACCTCATGACCCTTCAAGTAGGCGCACTCATCATCGGAGACGAAATCCTGTCGGGCAAGCGTGCCGACAAGCACCTTCCCAAGCTGATCGAGCTGCTGGGCGCGCGTGGCCTGTCCCTGGCCCATGCCGAGTACGTGGGCGATGACAGGGCGCGCATCACCGACGCCCTGCGCCGCGCCTTCGCATCGCAGGCCGTGGTCTTCAGCTTTGGCGGCATAGGCGCCACCCCCGACGACCACACGCGCCAATGCGCGGCCGAGGCCCTGGGCGTGCCGCTGGCACTGCACCCGGAAGCCGTGGCCCTGATCCGCGAGCGCATGCGCGATGTGGCCGCCGAAGAAGGCAAGCCCTACGAACCCCAGCGCGCCGACAACCTGCACCGGCTGCAGATGGGCAACTTCCCCGAAGGCGCGCGCATCATCCCCAACGTCTACAACAAGATCCCGGGCTTTTCCTGCTCGGGCACAGCGGGCACCGTGCACTTCGTGCCCGGTTTCCCTGTCATGGCCTGGCCCATGGTCGAGTGGGTGCTGGAGCAGCGCTACGCCAAGCATTTCCACAGCACGGTGCAGCGGGAGCATTCGGTCATCGTCTACGGCGGCATGGAAGCCACGCTGACGCCGCTGATGGTGGCCATAGAGCGCGACCACCCGGGCGTCAAGGTGTTCAGCCTGCCCAGCGTGGATGATTCCAAGCACGGCCGGCACATAGAACTTGGTGTCAAGGGCGAAGCTGGTGCCGTCACCAAGGCCTGGCCCACGCTGCTGGAAGGTTTGCACTCATTTGGTGCAAGTCTTGGCCCTGAATTGGTGCGCAATATCTGATTTACGGGCCGATCCCTGAATCTGCACCGATTTGGTGAAGATGCCGGGCGGTGGATCGGATGCCGACAGAGGCCTCAATGTCATCCACAAGCCCTTCCCAAGGCGGCAGAATCACGGGGCTGGCGCGCCAAGCAGGTGCCAGTCTGCAGGCATGCACTCAATGGATGCAGCCTGGCACGCAAACTGCTTAAGAGTATTTATCTTTTTTGATCAGCCAGATTGGCAGGAGAGATCTGATGGCAAAGACCGTTGCAGACGTGTTGAACATGGTGAAGGAGAACGAGGTCAAATTCGTGGACCTTCGTTTTACGGACACCCGTGGCAAGGAGCAGCACGTCACGGTGCCGGTGTCGCACTTCGACGAAGACAAGTTCACCTCGGGCCACGCCTTCGACGGCTCGTCGGTGGCAGGCTGGAAGGGCATTGAAGCATCTGACATGCAGCTGATGCCCGATCCCGCGACCGCGAACATCGACCCCTTCTTTGAAGAGACCACGCTGTTCCTGCAGTGCGATGTGATCGAACCCGGTGATGGCAAGGCCTACGACCGCGATCCCCGCTCCGTGGCCAAGCGCGCCGAAGCCTATCTGAAGGCATCGGGCCTGGGCGACACCGCCTACTTCGGACCCGAACCCGAATTCTTCATCTTCGACGGCGTGCGCTGGAACACCGAACCCGGCAGCACCTTCTACGAAATCGAAGAGTACGAAGCACCCTGGAATTCGGGCGCCAAGTTCGAGTCCGGCAACCGTGGCCACCGTCCGCGCAACAAGGGCGGCTACTTCCCCGTGCCCCCCGTGGACAGCACCCAGGATCTGCGCGCCGAAATGGTGCTGCTGCTCGAACAGCTGGGCATTCCCGTCGAAGTGTTCCACCACGAAGTGGCAGGCGCCGGCCAGAACGAGATCGGCACCCGCTTCAGCACCCTGGTGGAGCGCGCCGACTGGACACAGGTCATGAAGTACGTGATCTGGAACGTGGCCAACACCTACGGCAAGACCGCCACCTTCATGCCCAAGCCCTATCCGGGCGACAACGGCTCGGGCATGCACGTGCACCAGTCCGTCTGGAAGGATGGCAAGAACCTGTTCGCAGGTGACGGCTACGCCGGCCTGTCCGACTTCGCGCTGTACTACATCGGCGGCATCATCAAGCACGCCCGTGCCCTGAACGCCATCACCAACCCCGGCACCAACAGCTATAAGCGCCTGGTGCCCGGCTTCGAGGCTCCGGTCAAGCTGGCCTACTCGGCCAAGAACCGCTCGGCATCGATCCGCATCCCCTACGTGGCCAACCCCAAGGGCCGCCGCGTCGAGGCACGCTTCCCCGATCCGCTGATGAACCCCTACCTGGGCTTCTCGGCCCTGCTGATGGCAGGTCTGGACGGCGTGGAAAACAAGATCCATCCCGGCGAAGCCGCGACCAAGGATCTGTACCACCTGCCCCCGGAAGAGGACAAGCTGGTGCCCACGGTCTGCCACAGCCTGGACCAGGCCCTGGAAGCCCTGGACGCGGACCGCTCGTTCCTGACCAAGGGCGGCGTGTTCTCGGACAGCATGCTCGATGCCTACATCGAGCTGAAGATGGGCGAAGTGACCCGTTACCGTCAGGCCGTGCATCCGGTCGAGTACGACATGTACTTCTCGCTGTAAGGCGAGTCGGCAAAAAGGCGGCGCAAGCCGCCTTTTTTGCTTTCGGCCAGGACCTGGGTATGCTGGGCGCGGAACCAAAAGGGGTTGGCCCGCTCAAGAAATGACGTCCAGCCCGGAAGATGGAGCGATACTTGCCCGGATAAGCTGGGCCCTTCCGATCTGGCTACCCGAGGGAATGGAATGAAGAAACTGTTTGTGTCACTGCTGCTGCCCCTGCTGTCGGTGGGAGCCTGGTCCCAGGACGTGATCTACCGCTGCGGCAACGAGTACACCAACAACGTCAGCCAGGCCAAGGCCAAGGACTGCAAGCCGGTGGACGGCGGGCATGTGACGGTGATCCATGGCGGCAGCAAGCCGGCGGCCTCGGGCGGCAGCCAGGCACCGCGCACCTCCGCCGCTCCGGCCGCAGGATCGCCCGCTCCGGCCAAGGTCAACAGCAGCGCCCAGAAGGCCCGCGACTCCGACGCGCGGACCATTCTGGAAAGCGAGCTTGCCCGCGCCCAGGAGAAGCTGACACAGCTGCGTCAGGAGTACAACGATGGCAATCCCCAGCGCACCGCATTGGAGTTGCGCAATCCCCAGGGCTATCTGGAACGTGTCGAGCAGCTCAAGAGCAGCATCTCGCGGCAGGAAGGCGATGTCGCCGGCATCCGCCGTGAGCTGGATCGACTTCCCAAGAACTGACGGGCCCGCGCGGCCCACCGGAGCCCGGCCATGATCCAGGACGACCGGCCGGCGCCCCCGGCCTCCTATCAGGCGCTTGACCTGCTGTGCACGCTGATGACCGTGCTCGACGAGCAGGGTGCCGTGCTTTTCGCCAACGCCGCCCTTGAAAACGCACTGGGCCTGTCGCGCCGCATGCTCGAAGGCAGCGAGCTGGCGGCCTGCTTCACCGAGCCTGCCTTGCTGGACAAGGCCTTGCGTGGCGCCCAGGACAACGACTTCGCGGCCCTGCGCTTCGAGGCCAGCCTGCACCGCGTGGGCGGCGATGCGCTGCCCGTGCACGTCACGGTCTCGCTGGCCGAGCGGCCCGGCCATGTGCTGGTCGAGTTCTGGCCGCTGGAGCAGCAGGCCCGCCAGGACCGCGAGGAGCGGCTGCGCGAGCAGGCCCAGGCGCACAAGGAGCTGATCCGCAACCTGGCCCACGAGATCAAGAACCCGCTGGGCGGCATCCGTGGCGCAGCCCAGCTGTTGCAGATGGATCTGGACGCCCCCGAGCTGCGCGAGTACACCGAAGTCATCATCCACGAGGCCGACCGGCTGCAGGCGCTGGTGGATCGGCTGCTGGCGCCGCACCGCCATCCGCATGAGGTGGGCGACGTCAACATCCACGAAGTCTGCGAGCGCGTGCGCTCGCTGGTGCTGGTCGAGCACCCTGCCGGGCTGACCATCACGCGCGACTACGACATCTCCATCCCGGAGTTCCGGGGCGACAGCGCCCAGCTGATCCAGGCCGTGCTCAACATCGTCCAGAACGCCGCGCAGGCGCTGCAGGAGCGCATTGCGGCTGGTGATGCCGAGATCATTTTGCGAACGCGCGTGGCCCGGCAAGTAACTTTTGGTCGCCAGCGCTATCGGTTGGCATTGGAATTGCATGTGATCGACAACGGGCCAGGCGTTCCCGATGCCATCAAGGAGCGGATCTTCTATCCGCTGGTATCGGGAAGGGATGGCGGTTCGGGACTGGGGCTGACGCTGGCGCAGACCTTCGTGCAGCGCCACCAGGGGCTGATCGAATGTGAGAGCCAGCCGGGCCGCACGGATTTCCGCATCCTCATTCCCCTGCCTTGAGGCCCACGGAAGTCAACACTGCAACAAGGGAAGGATGCACCACCAATGAAACCGATCTGGATCGTGGATGATGACCCTTCCATCCGCTTCGTGCTGGAAAAGGCACTGGGCCGGGAAGGCTGGGCAACGCGCAGCTTCATCCAGGCGCGCGATGTGCTCACGGCACTGTCCGATGTCGATGCCGGCGACCCGGCGCGCCAGCCGCCCCAGGTGCTGGTGAGCGATATCCGCATGCCCGGCGGCTCGGGGCTGGAGCTGCTCGAGCAGATCCGCGCCCAGCAGCCCGGCCTGCCCGTCATCATCATGACCGCGTACTCCGACCTGGACAGTGCCGTCTCGGCCTTCCAGCGCGGAGCCTTCGAATACCTGCCCAAACCCTTCGACCTGCCCAAGGCCGTGGAACTCATCCGGCGCGCCGTCGAGGAAAGCCTGCGCGAGGACGTAGCCGAGGCCCAGGCCCCGCTGCAGGCCGAGATGCTGGGCCAGGCGCCTGCCATGCAGGACGTGTTCCGCGCCATCGGCCGGCTCAGCCAGAGCCAGGTCACGGTGCTGATCACGGGCGAGTCGGGCTCGGGCAAGGAACTGGTGGCGCGCGCGCTGCACAAGCACTCGCCCGTGGCGGGCGGCCCCTTCGTGGCCATCAACACCGCCGCCATCCCCAAGGACCTGCTGGAGTCCGAACTGTTCGGCCACGAGCGCGGCGCCTTCACGGGCGCCCAGACGCAACGGCGCGGACGCTTCGAGCAGGCCGAGGGCGGCACGCTCTTTCTCGATGAAATCGGCGACATGCCCTTCGACCTGCAGACGCGCCTGCTGCGTGTGCTGTCGGACGGGCACTTCTACCGCGTGGGCGGCCACCAGGCCGTCAAGGCCCATGTGCGCGTCATCGCTGCCACCCACCAGGACCTGGAGCAGCGCGTGCGCAACGGCGGCTTCCGCGAGGATCTGTTCCACCGCCTCAACGTCATCCGCCTGCGCCTGCCCGCGCTGCGCGAGCGCAATGAAGACGTGCCCATGCTGGCTCGCCACTTCCTGCAGCAAAGCGCGCGGCAACTGGGCGTGGAGCCCAAGCGCATGGGGGTCGATGCCATGCAGCGGCTGCAGACCTTCGCCTTCCCCGGCAACGTGCGACAGCTGGAGAACATCTGCCACTGGCTGACCGTCATGGCCCCTGCCCAGGTCATCTCGGTCAAGGACCTGCCCCCCGAGGTGCTGGGCGAAGCCGCCCCGCCCGTGGGCGGTGGCAACGGCGGCGTGCCTGCACCGGCCACGCTGCCGCATGCGCCTGCACCGCTGGCGGAAGAGGGCCTTGGCCGACTGGCCGTGCCCGTGTCCGCGCTGGCCCCGCCGCATGACACCGCCCTGGCCGCTTCCGACCTGGACTGGGTCCATCTGCTGGGGCAACAGGCGCGCCAGCTGCTGGAGCACACCCACGCCCAGGGGCATGGTGAAGTCTGGGACCAGCTGTCCCGCCGCTTCGAGGCGCAGCTGATCCGCTCGGCCCTGGCCGTCACCCACGGCCGCCGGGTCGAGGCCGCCCAGCGCCTGGGCATTGGCCGCAACACCATCACCCGCAAGCTGCAGGAGCTGGGCATGGACGAGGACGCCTTCGAGTAAGGCAAGCCGGCGGGCGGCCGGGCCCTTGCCTTGGCAAGGGTCCGGCTCCTACAGGCTGGCGCCCGGGGTGCTGACGGGCCGGGCCGCCAGGGCTGGGGACAATGGAGTCCTCTTCGCTGGAACGGCCTACGTCCCGACCTATCGTGCCCACAGTCCTCTCCAACCTCTGGCAAAAAGCCAAGCCCGCTCGTCCGGGCCTGATGTACCCATCGACACCGCGCACGCTTGGCGAGCCGGTCGATGCGTACTGGCATGACCGCTACTTCCTGGAGCCTTACTTCGTTGCAGGGCGTGGTTACGACCAATACCGTCCCGCCTACGCACTGGGCTGGAAAGCGTCACTTGAACCCGAGCACGCGCAGCAGGATTTCGACGATGTCGAATTCGAGCTCGAAGAGCGCTGGGAGCAGGTTCGAGGCAGCAGCCTGCTGCGCTGGAGCCAAGTGCGCGAGGCCGTCGAGGCCTCATGGCTGCAGGCGCGCCAGCGCACGCCCACACAGCCAGTGGCCACCACGCTGGAATTGCAGAGCACGGCCCTGCTCAATGCCGTGCTGGCCCTGGGCCGCCAGGCCCATGCACGCCTGGGTGAATGCATGAATCCCATGCCCCAGGGGCTGATCGGACAGGTGCTGGCGCGGCACTTCAATGCCAGCCAGATCCTCGTCGAAGACCTGGAACGTGCCATCGGCTCCAGCGGCGGCGTGGTCCTGCCCGTGCGCGACAGCCGTGCCGCACTGCGTCGCAACGCCTTCTGGGACGGGCTGCTGGGCAGGGAAGAGGGCGCGGACTACGTGCTGGACCAGGCCGAGTCCTGCCAGCAGCAATGGCTGAGCGCCTATGAGGCTGCCGAGCAGGTACGTCTGCCCAGGGCGCTCAGCGAGATTCTTCACCGCCAGTCCCTGATGCTGCGCGGCCATGTCGAGGCCATCCACTGGCTGCGCCGCTACATGCTGTAGCCGGCTGGCTGGAATTCAGCCCAAGGTCACGACCACGGGCGCGTGATCGCTGGGCTGCGGGTTCTTGCGCGGCGCACGGTCCACGCTGCAGGCGGTGACGCTGGGGCGCAATGCCTCGCTGACCAGGATATGGTCGATGCGCAGGCCCCGGTTCTTCTGGAAACCCAGCATCCGGTAGTCCCACCACGAATAGCTTTTCTCCGGCTGGTCGAACATGCGGAAGGCATCGGTCAGGCCCAGCTGCAGCAGCGCCTGGAAATGCGTGCGCTCTTCCACCGTGTGGTGGATCGTGTCCTTCAGGCCGATGGGATCGTAGGAGTCGCGGTCCTCGGGCGCCACGTTGAAGTCACCCACCAGCACCAGGCGCGGGTGGGTCGCCATTTCGCTTTTCACCCAGTCCTGCAGCGCCTGCAGCCAGCGCATCTTGTAGGCGAACTTGTCGGTGCCCGGCGCCTGCCCATTCACGAAGTAGCCATTGATCAGGCGCACCGGCCCGCCTTCGGCATCGAGGGTGGCAGCAATGATGCGGGCCTGCTCGTCATCCAGGCCCGGGATATTGCGCACCACGTCGCGCACCGGCGTGCGCGTCAGCCAGGCCACGCCGTTGTAGGTCTTCTGCCCATGGCTGACTGCGTGGTAGCCGGCCTCCTGCAGCGCCTGCAGCGGAAACTTGTCGTCGGTGAGCTTGAGTTCCTGCAGCGCCAGCGCATCGACAGGGTTGGCCTGCAGCCAGGCCAGCACCTGCGGCAGGCGCACGGACAGGGAGTTGACGTTCCAGGTGGCGATTTGCATAAATAAATCCAATTAAATCAAATGGTTGCGTGATTTTTCGATGGTTGCTCTTGTGGTGGTTGCCAGCCTGTTCACCCGAAAAATCATGCCCTTGCCGCAGCAGTCAGCCCCTATTTTGATGCGCGATTGCGCTTGGGTGTTTTTCAGGCGATTCGGCAGCGCGGCTGTCAGCCCTGGCTTCGGCCAGCGTATCGGCATGCGGGGCTGTTGACGTGATGGGGCCTGCCTCGCCACGACCTTCATGGCACCGGGCAGACCTTGAATCAGATTGATCTGATTTCATCTCGGATGAAAGATGTCTACGATTGAAAATTTTCCAAGGAAATGCGGCCTTGGAATTTTTTCATTATCCGGAGGTATTAAAAATGCATATATTCATAGGCGTTTTTTGCAGAATAAACAAGGCTGTCATGATATTTATTTTGGCAATGATGGCCACCTCCGCATGGTCCGCATGCGCAATTGAAAATACAACTGATGGGTCAGGCTATTACAAGTATGTGTTCAGTAATTTCAATCCTCCAGAATTCAATTCCAATGTGGCCAAGAATACGGTGATTTACTCAAAAACCGCTGTAGCGGTAATAAGTAATGGGCTTGGCGCTAGATTGATGAATTGTGTTCCATCGGTCACGGGCTATATTTTAGGTAAATCTACACCAGTCAATAATATATATCCGACGACAGTCGAGGGTATTGGCATGAGGGTTTCGACTAGATATGGTGCTGCGCCTGTAAGTGGTTTGGGGTATTCCAATCACAACGGATCTTTTGCATATCCACTTATCGATGTCACAGTTGAGTTGATCAAGACCGCAGATGGCGATATCACTGCAGGTGGCGTGCTGGACAGCGATTTCCTGTACGAACGCGCGAATGATGCATTTGGCCAGCTTCTCGCTCAATACAACTTTTCCTCGCCCGTCGTCCTCCGGCCCAAGGTGCCCACCTGTACCCCACAGGCGCCGGAGCCCGTGCGCATGGCCCAGACTGTCACTCAAAAACTCACCTCAATCGGCTCAACCGGTGCTCCCCGCTCCTTCCTCATCTCGTTGTTGTGCAAGGGCGGCATCCCAGGTTCGTTGACCAACGCCTATGTCACGCTGACGGATGTGGCAAATCCTGGAAATATCGGGAATGTTTTGACCCTGTCCAAAACCTCGGTGGCAAAAGGTGTGGGAGTCCAGATTCGCAAGGGTGAGCAGATCCTGGGATTTGGCCCGGACTCCAATGCCGCCGGCAACAGGAATCAATGGTTTGCAGGGGCTGTTGCCTACGGGCAGGCGCGGTTGGATATCCCGCTGACGGCGCGCTATGTCAAGACCGAAGAGAACGTGACCATAGGCAGTGCCAATGCGGCGGCGACCTTCACCATCAGCTACCAGTAGTTCCCCCCTGATCCCTTGCGCTTTCGGTCTGACCGCTGGCAGGCCATTCAGCGTGGTCAGGCAAGTCTGCGGGTGTGCGGCCATGCCCGCAGAATACGCAGATGCTTGATCTACTCGTCATTCACGCCACGCTGCCCGACGGCCGCCAGGACATGTCCATCGCCGTGCAGGGCGGGCGCATCGTCGAGGTCGCAGCGGGCCTTTCAGCGCCTGCCCACCAGGTGGTCGATGCACAGCACCAGCTGGTGTCGCCGCCCTTCGTCGATCCGCATTTCCACATGGATGCCACGCTGAGCCACGGCCTGCCGCGCGTCAACCGCAGCGGCACGCTGCTGGAGGGCATAGCGCTGTGGGGCGAGCTCAAGCCGCTGCTCACGGCCGAGGCGCTGATCTCGCGCGCGCTGGAGTATTGCGACTGGGCGGCGGCCAAGGGGCTGCAGGCCATCCGCAGCCATGTGGATACCAGCGATGCCCGCCTGCTGGCCGTCGATGCGTTGCTGGAGGTCAAGCGCCAGGTGGCTCCCTATATCGACCTGCAGCTGGTGGCGTTTCCGCAGGACGGCGTGCTGCGCTCGCCCGGCGGCGTCGCCAACCTGCGGCGGGCGCTGGACAAGGGCGTGGACGTGGTGGGCGGCATTCCCCACTTCGAGCGCACCATGGCCGAGGGTGCCGACAGCATCAGGCTGCTGTGCGAGCTGGCGGCCGAGCGCGGCCTGCTGGTGGACATGCACTGCGACGAGTCCGACGACCCGCTGTCGCGCCACATCGAAACCCTGGCCTTCGAGGCGCAGCGCCTGGGCCTGCAGGGCCGCGTGACGGGCTCGCACTGCACCTCCATGCACAGCATGGACAACTACTACGTGAGCAAGCTGCTGCCGCTGATCGCCGAAAGCGGCGTGGCCGTGATTGCCAATCCGCTGATCAACATCACGCTGCAGGGCCGCCAGGACAGCTATCCCAAGCGCCGCGGCATGACGCGCGTGCCCGAGTTGCTGGCCGCAGGCGTCAACGTGGCCTTCGGCCATGACTGCGTGATGGACCCGTGGTACGGCATGGGCTCGGGCGACATGCTGGAGGTCGCCCACATGGGCTTGCATGTGGCGCAGATGACCAGCCAGGACGGCATGCGCGACTGCTTCGACGCCGTGACCACGCGCGCGGCGCGTGTGATGCACCTGGACGGCTATGGCATCGAGGCCGGCTGCGATGCCAGCTTCGTGCTGCTGCAGGCGCGCGATGCGGCCGAGGCGATACGGCTGCGCGCCACGCGCCTGAAGGTGTTCCGCAAGGGCCGGTTGCTGGCCGAGGCGCCTGCTGCAACGGCTGCGCTGCATCTGCCGGGCCGCCCGGCAAGAATCGACTGGCGTCGCTGAACCGCCGGTGCGCTGGCGCCGGCCTCAGGCGCCGGCCAGGCTGGCCTCGCGCACGATGGTCTGCAGGGCCACCAGGTCCCTGACCACCAGGCCCTGGGCTTCCACGCGAATGCAGTTGTCGCGCTCCATGCGCTTGAGTTCCTGGTTCACGCGCTGGCGCGAGGCGCCCAGCAACTGGGCCAGCTCCTCCTGCACCAGTTGCAGGCCTATGCGCAGCTCGCGCGGGTCGTCCAGCACCTGTGTGCCGTAGCTGCGCGACAGGTGCAGCAACTGCTTGGCCAGGCGTGCGCGCAGGGGCAGGGTGTTGAGGTCTTCCACCAGCCCGTAGGTCTGGCGTATGCGGTGGGCCTGCAGGCGCAGCAGGGCGTCGTAGAACTCCACATGCGTGGCCAGGATGGCGTGGAAGCTGTCCTTGTCCACGCACAGCAGCGTGGTGTCGCCGTGGGCATAGGCATCGCGCGTGCGGGGCTCGTCAAGAAAGGTGGACATGGCACCGAACCAGGCACCCGGCTCCACATAGGCCAGCGTGGTCTGCCGACCCGACAGGCTGGTCGAACTCATGCGCACGGCGCCCTGCGCACAGGCATACCACCTGTGCGGCACATCGCCGCGTGCATAGATCAGTGCCCCGTCCTTGAGCCGCCGGACCGTGGTCTGACGCAGGATGTCATGGCGCAGCGAGGGCGAAAGGCTGCAGAACCACTGGCCGGAATTGATGGCCTCGCGCTCGGCGGGGGTGAGCATGGGCTCGTGGGTACTCGTTTGCAAACCGCTTGTCTCCAATCGGCCGCAATTTTAGGGCGTGCGGGCCTGCGGATAGGCGTGCAATTGCTCGCGCAGCAACTGCACGAAGCAGTCAGCCCTTTCGGTGGGCGCGTATTGGGGCGGCAGGGCCAGCACCACCTCCACCGCGCAGGCTGGAAGCAGTGGCAGCACACGCAGGTCGCGCGCGAACACCGAGGCCACGTAGGGGTTGACCACGCCCAGCCCCAGCCCCTGTGCGGCCAGGCTGCAGATGGTGGAGGAGTAGGTGGTCTCCATGGTGGAGCCGGCTTCTATGCCCTGCTCCTGCATGGTGCTGCGCAGTTGCAGGTAGATGTCGTCATCGGCGTTGAGGGTCAGCAGCAGCTGGCCCTGCAGATCGCGCACATGCAGCCGCGTGCGCGTGGCCAGCGCATGGTCCGGGTGCATGACGCAGACGGCGCGGCTGCGGTGCAGCACGGTGGCATCCAGCTCGGGCGTGCTCAGCGCCATGGTGCTGACCACCAGGTCGAAGTGGCCATGCAGCAGGCCCTCGCGCAAGGGCGTGGAGCCCAGGGTCTGCAGGCTGATGTGGGTGCCCGGGTAGCGCTGCGCGAAGCTGCGCACCACGGCCGGGATCACGCTCAGGCCCAGGGCCGGCGTGCAGCCTATGCGCAGCGTGCCGGCGCCGGACTGGCGCAGTGCGGCCAGGTCGCGCTCTATGCGCTCGCGCCCCAGGAAATGCTGCTGCACGGTGGCGAACAGTTCCACGGCCTCGGCCGTGGGGCGCAGGCGGCCCTTGTGCATGTCGAACAGCTTGAGCCCTGCGGCCGCCTGCATCTGGGCCAGCAGCCGGCTGACCGAAGGCTGCGTGGTGTGCAGCAGCCGCGCCGCGGCCGTGGTGGTGCCGGTCTGCATGACGGCACGGAAGGCTTCGATCTCTCGGGCGCTCAGGGGTCTGGACATGGCGATTCGGTCCTGCTCGGGGTGGCTGGCAATGTATATCTTTTTTGTATAGAGGCCACGGAAAAATGCATTTTTCCAAAGATGCCCGGATTTCTACACTGGCCCCATTGCATCGTTTGCCCAGGCGCAGCAGCGCCATCGAAAGGATTCCATGATCAAGACAAGCGCAGGCCGCAAAGCCGCCATGCTCGCTGCGGCCATCTCCGCCTCGGTGGCAGGCGCGGCGCCAGTCACCGCCATCGCGCAGGATGGCTTTCCCCAGCCAGGGCGCCAGCTGCGCATCATCGTGCCGTTCACTGCAGGCGGCAGCTCCGACGTGCAGGCACGCATGCTGGCCGACCGCCTGAGCCGGCTCTGGGGCCAGCCGGTGGTGGTGGAAAACAAGCCCGGCGCGGGCGGTCATCTGGGAGGCCGATATGTGGCAGATCAGCCGGCCGACGGCTACACGCTGATGGTGGGCTCCATCGGCCTGCATGCCGCCTATGGCGTGTACGGCAAGCTGGCCTATGACCCGGCAAAGGATCTGCGCGTGGTGACCGTGCTGGCCGAGATGCCGCATGTGGTGGTGGCCACGCCCAGCCTTCCCGCCAGCAACCTGGCCGAGCTGACAGCGCTGGCCAAAAAGGCGCCTGGCACGGTCAACTTCGGCTCGGCCGGCGTGGGCTCGTCCGTGCACATGATGGGCGAGCTGTACAAGCTGCAGGCAGGCGCGCCCATCGTGCACGTGCCTTATCGCGGCAGCTCGGCCGCGCTCAACGACCTGCTGGGCGGCCAGATCCAGCTCATGTTCGAGAACCCGCCCACGGTGCTGTCGCACATACGCGGCGGCAAGCTCAAGGCGTTGGCCGTCACGGGCAGCCAGCGACTGCCGGCCCTGCCGGACGTGCCCACGGCGGCCGAGTCCGGGCTCAAGGACTATGTGGCCACCTCCTGGACCACGGTGGCCGTCTCCTCCAAGGTGCCCGAGGCCATCGTCAAAAAGCTCAATGACGACATCCGAAAGGTCGTGGCCACGCCCGAGTTCCGCAAGGGCCTGCAAGAGCAGGGCATGAGCGCCGTCGCCAACAGCCTGCCTGAGGCGCAATCCTTCGTTGCCCGCGAAAAGCAGCGTTGGGACCGCGTGATCGCCGAAGGCCACATCTCCGCCCAATGAAACGCTCCATGACTTCGAACACCCCCGCATCCTTCGTCCCCTGCCGCCGCCTGGGCGATGGCCGCCAGCACCACTTCTTCGGCTACTACAACAAGTCCAGCTGGGACCGCAGCAACCGCCTGGTGCTGGCGCAGCAAACGCCGTGGATGGACCAGTACCTCACGCCCCAGGCGCGGGCTTCCATCGGCTACTTCGATACCGAAAACGGCGACCGCTTCCACGCCGTGGGCGAGACAGGCGCCTGGAACTGGCAGATGGGCAGCCAGCTGCAGTGGCTGGACGGGCTGGCGGGCCGCCAACTGATCCACAACGACAGGACGGCAGATTCCGGGGGACGCTATCCGGGGTTCGGCTCCGTGGTCATCGATGTGGACAGCGGCGAGCGGCGCACCCTGCCCATGCCTGTGTATGTGGTGGCGCCCAGCAGTGCCTGGGCGCTGTGCGTGGACTACCGTCGTCTGTACGTCACGCACGAAACCATTGGCTACAGCGAAGAGGGTGGTCCCTTCGCGTTGCCCTTGGCGCCCGAGGACGACGGCATCTGGCGCATGGAGGTCGCGACGGGCGAGGCAAGGCTGCTGGCCAGCTATGCGCGGCTCAAGGCCTTTCATCACCGCACATCGATGGACAAGGCCATCCACTGGGTCAGCCATATCGAGGTCAACCCGTCGTCATCGCGCATCCTGTTCCTGCACCGCTGGACCGAACGCGTCAAGGACGAAACCTGCTTTCTGCACCGCCTGATCACCATGGCGCCCGACGGCTCCGACATGCGCCTGCTCGAATGCTCGGACCATCCGCTGCCCCAGCTGGCCGACGACTTCGACCCGATGGCCGTGGGTACTTTCGACTACGAAAAGTCCGAATACCAGATCTCGCATCCGCTATGGCAGGACGACAACCACATCATTGTGTGGGGCCCGCATGCCGGGGAGATCCACTATCACCTCTATGACGATGTGGAGGGCGGTGACGTGCAGGTGGTGGGTGCAGGCGTGCTGGTGGAGAACGGCCACATGAGCTTCTCGCCCGTGGACACGCGCTGGCTGCTCAGCGATACCTACCCCGACGACCGAACGCACGAGCGCTTCCTGTTCCTGTACGACATGCACACGGGCGAGCGCCACGACCTGGGCAGCTTCTACGCCTCGCCCGATCTCAGCAAGGAAAACCGCTGCGACCTGCACCCGCGCTGGAGCCGTGACGGGCGCCAGGTCTGCATCGACTCCGTGCACGAGCACCAGCGGCAGATGTATGTGCTGGATGTGTCGGGGATCGTGGGGGCTTGACTCGGGTAGTCGGGGGCGCGTGAGCAGCCCCCGGCTACAGCGTACGACTCAGCGCGGCTTGCGCATTCGCGTGCGGCGTCCGGCCAGGACTGCGACGCCCAGCATCAGCGCTGCCAGCGTCCACTGGCCCCATTGCGAAAGCGTGGGAATGGCCGCGGGGCTGCCGCCGGCAGCGGCGGCCACCACGGCCACGCCGCCCGGGTCACTGATGAAGGCGTTCACATCCAGGTCGTCATCGCCGTTCCTGCCGTCTTCAATCGTCAGCGTCACGCTGTTGTCGCTGGCGTTGAACTGCGCGCCGGTGAAGTGATACCAGTGCGGCGTTGCGTTGTCGGACGTGGGGCCGTACTTCCAGTACTGTGCATTGCGGGGCAGATTGTTCGGGAACGTGAGCTTGATGCTCACCGTGGATCCCGGCGCACCGTTGTGGACAGCGAAATCGAACAGGCCCAGCGGGAACTGAAGATTGGCAGGCGGTGCGTCGGCAGGTGACCTGATGTGCCCCTGCAGCGGGATGAAGCCCGCAGTCTGCGCCGGGCCTGTTCCCATGGGTGTGAAGACCCATGGGCTTCCCGCAGCAATCTCTGCTGAGACCGTCGTTCCGCCCACGGCACCGGTGATGGTGCTCAGAGAGTGGGGGGGCAGGGTGATCGTGAAGGTCTGGTTCACGGGCGTTGCCGCGGCGTACTCGGCATCGCCGGCCTGGCTGGCCTGCAGCGTGCAATCTCCCGTGCGCATCAGCCGCAGCGAGGTGCCGGTGACCACACAGGTCTGAGGAGTGAGGCTGCTGAAGCTGATGGGCAGGTTGGAGTTGGTTCCGGCGGCGTTTGCCAGCGACAGGGCCTGGGGGCTCAGATAACGCAGGGACGAGAAATCGAAGGTGATGTTCTGGATTGCCTTGCCGACTGCAATCTGTACCGAGCCGGTGGCCTGTGCATGGTTGGCATCGGCCGCCTTGGTTGCCGTCACCGTGCAGCTGCCTACGGCCGTGCCGGTGACGGTGTTGCCGAACAGCGTGCAGTTGCCAGCGCCTGCCGTCAGCGCCAGCGTGAGCACACCGCTGCCGCTGCCGCCGGTGACGGTGACCGTGCTGGAGTCGCCTTTGGGAATGCTGGCGGGTGATGCCACCACGGACAGGGCCACCTGGCTTGCCTGTGACACCGTCACCGAAGTGCTGGCCGTGGCCTCTTCATGGTCGGCATCCGCTGCCTTGGTGGCCGTGACCGTACAGGTTCCGACACCCAGGCCGGTGAGCGTGGAGCCCGCGATGCTGCAGGGGCCCGCGACGCTCAAGCCGATGGCGCCGGTGCCCGAGCCGCCCGTGGTGCTCAGTTGCGAAATGCCGCCAAAGCTGATGGCTGCAGGACTGGCCTGCACCGACAGTGCTGTCTGTCCAGCCTTGGCCACGATGACGGTGGTGCTGGCGCTGATGGCCTGGTGGTTGATGTCGCCAGCCTTGGTGGCCGTGATGGTGCAACTGCCGGCGCCAATGGCACTCAACTGGTTGCCGGTCACCGCGCAGAACTGGGCACCACCCGTCACGGCGTAGGTGACGGCGCCGCTGCCCGAACCCCCAGTGGTCGCCAGGGTTGCCGTGGCGCCGAAGGTCAGGGTCGAAGGCGTGGACTGCACGCTCAGGGTGACCTGGGCTGCAGGGGTCACGGTCACCACGGTGGTGGCCAGCGTGTCCTGGTAGTTGGCATCGCCCAGCTTGGTGGCGGTCACTGTGCAGGTGCCCGTGCCTTCCGCAGTGAGCGTGTTGCCGTTGACGGAGCAAAAGGCGGCTCCATCCGTGATGGAAAAGCCCACGGCGCCGGACCCTGCGCCGCCACTGGTTGACAGCGCGGCCGTGCTGAAGGCCGCCAGCGTGCTGGGCGTTGCCGTCGCCGTCAGAGCGGGCTGCTGGGCCTTGATCACCGAGATGTCCACGGTGGTCGTGGCGGCCAGGTAGCTGGCGTCTCCCGCCTTGGTCGCCGTCACGGTGCAATCGCCCACGGCCGTGGCTGTGACCGTGTTGCCTGTCAGGGTGCAATAGGCCGCGCCTGCGGTTACGGCGTAGCTGATGGCGCCTGCGCCAGAGCCGCCGTTGGTGCTCAGCGTGGTGGTGCTGGCATAGGGCAGGGTCTGGAGTGCTGCACTTGCCGTCAGTGCAGCCTGCGGGCTCTTGTCATTGGTCAGCGAGAACGAGGTGCTGGCCGCCCCTGCCTGCGCCGTCACGGTATAGCTGCCGGCGAACAGGTTGGCCGTGGCACTCAGCGATGCGATGCCCTGGGCGTTGGTCGTGACCGAGGTTCTTGTGGCAAAGGTGGTGGATGGCCCCGATGCGGCAGGCGCATTGAAGTCCACCATGATGCCGGCAAGCGGCTGGTCGTCGATGTCGGTGACCTTGACCGACAACGGCGTGGCAAAAGGCTGCTGGATGCGGGTGGACTGTTGAGAGCCAGTGAGCACCGCCATGGCCGCAGGTGGGCCGAAAGGATCGATGCGAAATACCAGGCCATTCGAAAGGCTCTCGTTTGCGCTGAGGGCGCTGTTCGCAGGGTTGGTCAGGCCGTTGGTGCCCGATGTGGTGGTGGCGCCGCCCACGGAAAGAAGGGTCCTGCCCTGCACATTGGTTGCGGCCAGGCTGCGCATGGCCTCGTTTTCCGAGGTGCCCAGGAACCCGGCATAGTCCCAGCTGTTCGGATTGTTGGTTGCGACGCTGACCAGGAAGCCGTCCTGCTTGCCACCTGGCGTGGTGGACAGGCCGCTTTGAGCCTTGACGGGAAAGCCTGCGCCATTGTTGGTGCTGCCCGTGGCGAACCAGTTCCTGCCGTCGCTGGCCAGCCCTTCCACGCTGTCGTAGCCATTGCCACCCAGGTAGGTGGCGTCCAGCACCTGGTCTCCTGATGCATTCAGGCGCAGCACAAAGCCGTCCATGCCGGTGCTGCGCGCGATCTGCGGCCCGAGGCCCTGGCGCCGTCCGCTGTTGTCGGCGGGAAAGTTGTCGGACCCGGTCTCCCCGCCCACGAGCAGTGAGCCGTCATACATCAGGTTCAGGGCCAGTGCACGGTCTGCACCGGCGCCCGAGCCTGTCAGCAGCGTGAAGTAGTCGAAGGCGCTGCCGTCGGCCCGGATCTTGGCGACGAAGCCGTCTGATCCATCGATGGCGCGCGAATTGATTTGTGTCCTGAGGCCCGTGGCGCCCGGCATCCCCGAGACAGAGTCGGTAGCGCCAGCCACATAGGCCGCGCCGGTGCCGTCCACGGCAATGGCATATGCGATGTCGGCGCCGCCGTCGCCGCCGATGTATCCGGCGTACTCCAGCCCGCTGCCTGAAGCGTCGATGCGGGCCACGAAGGCATCCCGCATTTCTGACTGCGCAGGGCCGGAGCCGTGGTTGAGCTGCGGTCCGCTTACGGCAGGAAAGCCTTTGCCTTCCGTGAATCCGGTCACATAGACCCGGCCAAGGGTGTCCAGAGCCAGGGCATTGGCCTGATCGTCACCCGTTCCACCAATCAGGCCCGAATACAGAATGCCGGCACCGTCTGGTGCCAGGCGCATGACGAAGGCATCCCTATCCGTCGTGCTCTTGCTGCGCCGAAAGCGTTGGTTGGCATCTGTGCCAAGCAGGGGGAAGCCGGTGGATTCCGTGCTGCCCGCCAGGTGGATGCGGTTTTGTATGTCCACGGCCAGGCCGTTGCAGGCGTCGTCTTCCGATCCGCCCACATAAGTGACGCTCATGGGGACACCCTTGGGATCGAATCTGACGACGAAGGCATCCTCGCCACCTTTGCTGCTGCCCGCGTTGGGCAGGTCGGACGATTGCGTCACGCCACAGGCGTAGGTGTTGCCGTCGCTGTCTCGCGCCACGGCGTTGACCTGGTCGGCCGAGTTGCCTCCGACCAGGCCCGAGTAGCCGGTCCAGGCCGGATCGATGACCAGCGGCAGGCCTTTGTCATGGCTGCCCAGCTCAAAGCCCACGCGCCAGGTGGTGGCATCCACCTGCTCCAGCCGGTAGCGGGCGGGCACGTCCACGCGGCCATTGCCCCGGGGTTGGTAGACCAGCGGTGCATCGTCGGTGAAAAGGTCGTTGCCTATGCTCCACTGCAGCGCTCCCGTGGGCAGGATGCGTGCATCCGTCGCACCTTCCACGCGCAGCCAGACCTGTGCGGCATCGGCACCAGGAGCCAGTTCAAACTGGTATTTGAGGCCACCGGGCTCACCCTGGAAGACGGCATCAATGCCGGGCCAGACACTGCGGTAGCCCAAGGCGCCGAAGCTGCGCAGGCCCGTGCGCCATTGCGCGGCTTCGCCGACCAGCCAGTGGTAGAGCGTGGGCGAAGGGTGCAGGCCCTGCGGGGCCGACATCGATGCGTTCTCGAAGCTGTAGCGCAGGCGCGAATCCGGGCGCAGGCTCAGGCTCCGTGCCACGCCGGATGCGGCCGCCGACCGGCCTTGCACGCCGTTGGTCTGGCCGGGCAGGTCGATGCTCATGCCTTGCGCATCGAAACTGATGCGCTTGCCTGCGGCCATGGCGCGAAAGCCGGCACCGGGTATCTCTATGAAGCGGTTGTCCCTGCCGGAGAATTCGCGTTGGACCAGGGGATCGGCCTGGACCCCCGTGGTCAGGGCCAACAGGGTCAGGGCCGCAATGGAACTGCGCATAGGTGTACTCAGCTCCGTGCGGGGAAGATGCCCTGCAAGGCGATGATGAAGTTCATGACCAGGTAGGGCGGAAGATTGTTGTGTGGCTGGCTGCCGCCCGCAGGTTGAGGGGGAGCCATGGTGACCGCAGAGGTGTTGGAGGCTGGCGCGATGTAGGGGCGCGTCGGTGCGGTGCCCAGGACGGCGCCTGCCGGGCTTGCTACAGCGGGATCCGCAGGCGTGCCCGCTCGGGCCAGATGGCTGTGGACGGGAATTTCCGATGCCTGCAGCGTCACGGTTTCAACACCGCCGGATTCGCCCAGATCGCGCAGTGACAGTCCAGGTCCTTGGCCCGGGTGCATGGGCATGCGGCCCTGCAAGTCGGGAAGCGCGAAGTTGGACTTGCCATCTCCACCATATGCCGTTCCCAGCAGGGAAAACAGCGCCGTGTTCTGAGAAAGCGGTATGAGCTGACCATCGCAAAAGGCCCAGCCCTTGGGTGCGAAGTTGAACCCGCCAAGGCGGATTTCGGCGACGAAGGGATCGGACATGGTCTTCAGGTCTGAGAAGGAAAGAGGCCTTGCATGGCCATGCAAAAGCTCAGTGCCAGATAGGGCGGCATATTGAGGTGTGGCTGGCTGCCGCCCACATTGGCCAACAGGGCGGGCATGGTCGTATTGCCGCTTTGCGCATAGTGGCCGCGCGCCGCTGCAGGCAGGTTGCCGTTGCCCGATGTCGCCTGGCCCGTGGTGCCGGAAGCGGCCATGGCGTGGCTGTGCTGCGGTATCTCTGGCAGGGTCAGGGTATGGGCTTGCTCGCCTGCTCTCTCTCCCAGCGTATGGCCGGCTCCCATGTGCATGGGCATGCGGCCGCGCAGGTCGGGCAGTGCAAAGTTGGTCTGCCCGTTACCACCGTAGGTGGTGCCCAGCAGCGAGAACAGTGCCTGGTTCTGGTTGATGGGCAGCAATTGCCCATTGCAAAGGGCCCAGCCTTTGGGGGCGAAGTTGAAGGAGAAGACGCGAACCTCTCCGAGAAAAGGGGTAGACATCAGGTGGGTAAGGGATAGATGCCGAACAGCGAGATGATGAAGTTCACGCAAAGATAGGGCGGCATATTGGTATGCGGCTGTGACCCTCCTGCCGAACTCACCATCGATGTAGCCATGTACGTGGCGGGGGCGCCGTTCACAAAGGCCTTGTGATCCCTGTGCTTGGCAAACACTGCGTCGGCGGGCGAGGCCAGAAAGCCGGTGCCGGAGGAAGCGGGGACGCCGTGCGTGTGGGCTGGAATCTGATTGACGGTCAGCGTGACCTCTTCGACTCCAGCGGCCTGTGCCAGCGTGAATTCGTTGCCTGCGTGCAGGGGGATGCGGCCACGCATGTCTGGCAGGGCGAACGTGCTTTGGCCATCACCGCCGTATGTCGTGCCGATCAGAGTGAAAAGGGTTTCGTATTCCGAGATGGGCATTTGCTGCCCTTCGCAGAACATCCAGCCTGATGGCGCGAAGTTGCCGGCAAACATCCGGATTTCCCCAACATAGGGTTGAGCCATGGCAAAGTGGGGTGAAGTTAGAAAACGTTAATAATTGCAAAATAGTTTAGTATGCCAACCTGTTGCGCGGCAAAAATATTTTGCTGCCGTTGCTTTGGCAGGAAGGGCCACGATGAAGACAGGACGCCGTGCTTTCATGCAGGTTGCAGGGGCCTTGCCCGCTGCAGCGGCCGTTTCCGGGATTCCAGTGATCGCCTGTGCGGCTGGCATGGAGTTGCGCCGCAGCCACTTTCAGCCGCTGCTGGGCCATAGCTTCTCGGTAGCAGGAGAAGTTTCCGAGTTACGTTTGGTTTCGTTGGCAGCGCTGCCGCACACACTGCAGGGCGACCGCTCTTTCAGCGCACTGTTCGAGTTGTCCCGCCCTGGCGCGTTGCTGCAGGACACCTGGGAAATCTCTCATCCGGCTCTGGGAAGCCACGCCGTCTTCCTGAGCCCCAGCGACGCGCAAGGCGGTCTGCTGGAAGCCGTGTTCAACCGCGGCTGAGCGCCGCGGTCCTGCGCATGCGCAGGTAGATGCCTTCCTGGCCCTGCTCGACAAAGCCCAGGCGCGTATACAGGCGCCGGGCTGGATTGTTGGCTTCCACGAACAGCTGCATGTCGCGCCCTTCTTGATCTGCCCAGCCGGCCAGCCATTGCATGAGGGCCGTGCCCAGTCCCTGGCCTTGAACAGCGGCGTCGAGCGAGATGTCCATCACTCCCAACGGCCCGGGTGCGAGATTGAGGTAGAGCCGGCCTATAGGCAGACCTGCCCTCTCGATCACGAAAAACGCGCCGTGTGCGTAGTGCTTGCGGTAGTGCTGGTCCTGCAAAGCGAACTGCGAATCGCAGAAGGCATGCTTTTCAGCTTCGCTCCAGGGCACGGGCGCCAGTTCGGCAGCGCGTACCTGGCGGTACAGGGCGCGGAGAAAAGCGTAGTCGGCTTCTTCGGCCAGGCGCAGCCGCACATCCTCCAGATTCAGCGGCGGCAGCTCGGGCACAAACGGCTCAGACGGCATGGGAAAAGCAGGCCTCGTAATCGACATGGCCTGCCGACTGCGCAATGGGCGTGATGAAGATGGCGTAGTCACCGAGCTGTGCATGGCGCACGCGGTAAGTGCGCTGCGGCAGCTGCGGCTGGCGCGGACCGCGAAACACCAGGGAGAACTGCAGCATGCCGGGCGTGTCGGCCGATGTCTGCGTTGCGCCGAGCACTTGCATATCGATGCCGATGGTGCGCTCGCCCTCCGCCGTGAAGAAGCTCACGGTCTGCTGGGCCAGGGCCTGGGCGTCGCTCCAGGTCAGGGCTCTTGCATACAGCGCGTCGTCCAGCTCGAAGTCGGAAGGGGGCAAAGAGGTGGCGGACATGGGCGGCAGTCGATTCATTGGGGCTGGGCAGGCAGAGCGGCAGCATAGCCCATGCGCAGGCGGCTGCAGCCCTCTGGTGCCCCTCTAGTGCCCCTCTAATGCGCCCCCAACAACCCAATCCCTCAGCGCCCCCAGCGCAGCACCAGCGGATCGAGCCGCCGTGCAATGTCCAGCAACTGGCGGCGCACCTCGGGGTGCATGGGCGGCCAGGGCGCGCGCGGCGCGTCGCAGGCGATCACGCCGCCGGCCTTCATCAGCGCCTTGGCGGCCAGGAAGCCGGCCTGGCGGTTTTCGTGGTTGATCAGCGGCAGCCAGCGCTGGTAGAGGGCGAATGCGGTGTCGGGGTCGCCGTTTCTGTGGGCTTCGATGATGGGGCGTATGCCGTCGGCAAAGCCGCCGCCCGTCATGGAGCCCGTGGCGCCGGCCTGCAGGTCGGCCAGCAGGGTGATGGCTTCCTCTCCATCCCAGGGGCCTTCGATGGCGTCGCCACCCAGGGCGATGAGTTCGCGCAGCTTGCCGGCGGCGCCTGCGGTTTCCATCTTGAAGTAGCAGACCTGCTCGATCTCGCGGGCCATGCGCGCGAGGAAGGCGGGGGACAGCGGCGTGCCTGCGGCCGGCGCGTCCTGGACCATGATGGGAATGGCGATGGCATCGGACACGGCCTGGAAGAAGCCCTGGAGCTGGGGCTCGCCGAAGCGGAAGGTGGCGCCGTGGTAGGGCGGCATGACCATCACCATGGCCGCACCCATGTCCTGCGCGCGGCGGCTTCGCTCGGCGCACACTCGCGACGAGGTGTGCGTGGTGGTGACGATCACGGGCACGCGGCCCGCCACATGCTCCAGCGCCGTGCGCGTGAGGACCTCGCGCTCGTCATCGGCCAGCAGGAACTGCTCGGAGAAGTTGGCCAGGATGCACAGGCCGTCCACGCCCGAGTCGATCATGAAGTCCAGGCAACGCTTCTGGCTGGCCAGGTCCAGCGTGCCGTCCTCGTGAAAGGTGGTGGGTACCACGGGGAAGATGCCGCTGTAGCGCGGCCGAGAAATTCCGGGCATGGCGTGCTCCCTCATTCGACGATGCGGAACTGGTCCAGGTACTCGGTCTTGAGCGTGAGGCCCAGGCCCGGCACATCGTCCCTGAGCTGCAGGAAACCGTTCTCGGCCACGGGCTCGCCGTCGAAGATGTACCAGAACAGCTCGTTGCCCACCTCCACGTCGAAGATGGGGAAGTACTCGGCCATGGGCGAGGCCAGCGTGCTCATGGTCAGGTGGTAGTTGTGCATCTGGCCCGCATGCGGGATGACGGGCACGCTGAACGCCTCGCACAGCGCATTGATCTTGTGCGCGGCCGTGATGCCGCCCACGCGGTTGGTGTCGTACTGCACGACGCTGACGGCCTTTTTGTCGAGCAGTTGCTTGAAGCCGTAGAGGCTGAACTCGTGCTCGCCGCCCGAGATCGGAATGCTGGTGAGCCGGTTGAGTTCGGCGTAGCCGTCGATGTCGTCGGCGATCACGGGCTCCTCCAGCCAGCGCGGCTCGAACTTCTCCAGCTTGGGCAGCATGCGCCTGGCGTACTCCAGGTTCCAGCCCATGTAGCACTCCAGCATCAGGTCGCAGTCGTAGCCTATGACCTCGCGCACGGCCTCGACCGAGCGCAGGTTCTCGCGCACACCTTCCTGCAGATGGGCCGGGCCGTAGCCGAAGCGCATCTTGAAGGCCTTGAAGCCCTGGTCTAGGAATTTTTGCGCCTCTTCCTGCATGGCCTTGAGGTCGGTGCGGTAGAGCTTGCTGTAGTAGCAGGGAATCCTTTCCTTGGTGCGCCCGCCCAGCAGCTTGAACACAGGCTTGTTCACGCTCTTGCCCAGGATGTCCCAGATGGCCAGGTCCACGGCCGAGATGGCGGCCATGGTCACGCCCTTGCGGCCCCAGGCGTGCGTGGCGCGGTACATGCGCTGCCACAGGTACTCGTAGTCCCACGGGTCCTGGCCGATGACCAGGGGCGCCAGGTACTCGTCGATGATGGCCTTGGCGATGCGCGGTGCCAGCGCCACGTTGCCCAGGCCGACGATGCCGTCGTCGGTCTCGATCTCCACCACCGTCCAGGAATGGAAGCGGAAGGTGGACATGGTCTCCTGCGGCGCATAGAGCAGGTCCATGGCGTTGGAGCAGAAGTTGCCCTGGGGCGGCACGGTCTTGCCTTGCCATTCGTAGACGCGGGCGCGGACGGATTTGATTTTCATGATGGTGATGGCGAGGGAGTGAAGTCAGTCAGCACAGGCGCGCGGCGCCCATGCGGCAGGCGATCAGGAAGGCCTGCCAGGTGGCCTCCACGCTGGCCCGGCCCTGGCCCGCGATGTCATAGGCCGTGCCGTGGGCCGGCGTGGTGATGGGGATCGGCAGGCCGCCCTGCACGGTCACACCGCGCGAGAAGCCCAGCAGCTTGATGGCGATCTGGCCCTGGTCGTGGTACATGGTCACGATGGCCTGGTACTCGCCCGCCTGGGCCTTCAGGAAGATGGTGTCGGCCGGGAAGGGGCCGTGGAACGGATCGGGCGTGGGCCAGTCGCGGGCCTGCAGCGCGCGCACGGCCGGCGCGATGATGTCGATCTCCTCGCGCCCGCAGGTGCCGCCATCGCCGTTGTGCGGGTTGAAGCCCGCCACCGCCACCTTGGGGGCTGCCATGCCGCTGGCCAGCAGCGCGCGGTAGATCAGCTCGGCCGCCTGCGCGATGCGCTCCTGGCTCAGATAGCCGGCCACGTCCCTGAGCGGCACATGCGACGAAATGCGCGAGGTCCACAGATCGCCCAGCGTATTGAATTCGCAGAAATAGCCAGTCACACCCAGGTGCTCGGCAAAGTGGTGCAGCTCGTCCTCATGGCGCAGGCCGCCCAGCTTCATGGCCTGCTTGTTGAGCGGCGCAAAGCAGATGGCGTCGATCTGGCCGGCCTGGGCCGCGTCCATGCACCGGTCCAGCACCTGCAGCACCGAGCGCCCGCCTGCGGCTTCGGCACGGCCCTGGTGCACGGCATCGGGGGCCACCGTGTCCATGGCCAGGAAGGCGGGCAGGGCTGTGTCGGTGCGGCCCCGTGCATGGGCCATGCTGGCGATGGGCGCGGTGGACACCTGCAGGCCCGCGATGCGCTGGCCCTGCTGCCACAGCCAGGGGTCGCCGGCCAGCACGATGTTGGCCTTTTGCATGGCCTCGGGCCGCGCCAGCAGGCGTGCGATCAGTTCGGCGCCTATGCCGGCGGGATCGCCCAGGGTCAGGGCGACGACGGGAAGTTCGGATGCGGGCATGTGCGGCTCAGTCGATCTTGATGTGGTTCTTGCGGATGATTTCGCCAAAGCGCTGGTACTCGGCGTTGTGCAAGGCGATGAACTCCGCCTGGCCCATGGGCTGCAGTTCGGCGCCCACGGCCTCCAGGCGCGTGCGCGTCTCGGGCATGGCCAGCACCTTGTTGACCTCGTCGTGCACCCGGGCCTGCACGGCTCGGGGTGTGGCCGCTGGCATGTAGATGCCGTACCAGGCGCCTATCTCCACGCCGGGCAGGCCGGCCTCGGCCAGCGTGGGCACCTGGGGCAGCTGGGCGTTGCGCCGGTGCGATGTCACGCCCAGGGCGCGCAGCTTGCCGGCCTTGATCTGGCCGATCACCGAAGGCATGGTGTCGAAGCTCATCTGCACCTGGCCGCTGACCAGATCCACCAGGGCGGCGGCGCTGCCCTTGTAGGGCACGTGGGTCAGTTCAATGCCGGCCGCGTCCTTGAACATCTCGGCCGCGATGTGCTGGGTGCTGCCCGTGCCGCTGCTGGCGAAGTTGATCCTGCCAGGCTCCTTGCGGGCCAGGGCTACCAGTTCCTGCACCGAATTGGCGGGCAGGTTGTTGCCCACCACCAGCACATTGGGCACTGCGCCCACATAGGCCACCGGCACCAGGTCGCGGTTGCTGTCGTAGCCCAGCTTGAGCAGGTGCGGGGCAATGGCATGGGCCGTGACCACGCCCATCACCATGGTGTGCCCGTCCGTGGACTTGGCCGTCATGTCCACGGCCAGGGTGTTGGAGACGCCGGGGCGGTTTTCCACGATCACCGGCTGGCGCAGCAGCGGCGCCAGCC